>CAOJGQ010000003.1 GCA_948435375.1 uncultured Candidatus Saccharibacteria bacterium | reverse complement strand
ATACTCTATGTTATAATTATCTGTAGTATTAAATTGGAGCGTAACATGGAAAATACCGAAAAAATTATTAGTGAAAATCTCATCGACAAGCAAGATGTTTGTTTTTTGAGTTTCATTGATGATGCCGGTTTTCCGAGCACTCGTGCCATGCTTAATCCACGCAAACGCCAGGGATTACGGGAATTTTATTTGACCACCAATACTCGCTCGAAAAAGGTTCAAGCTCTTAAACTTAACCCCAAAGCATGTCTTTATTTTTACGACCGACCAACTTATCGCGGCGTATCGTTCATTGGTACTGCCGAAGTTCTGCATGACCAGGAGCTCAAAAACGAAATCTGGCGCGACATGGACATTATTTTCTATGAAAGCAATACCGACCCAGACTTTTCTGTCATCAAATTTACCGCCCAGTCGCTACGCTATTATAATGATTACCAGTCTATTGATTTCCAAATCTAAATCTAAATTTAAACTCACGGTTTCACCATAATGACACAGCAAAGTCCTCCATCAACACACTTAACGCCAACGTCTTCTGGTCGGCTTGATCCTAGCGTTACGCCGGAAATGCGTGTTACCTTGATGGAAAAGCTCAAAACTTTGCCAGCTGCTCCAGGAGTTTATTTTCACAAAAGTGCCGACGGAGAAGTTATTTACGTTGGTAAAGCTGCGGTGCTCAAAAATCGTGTCCGCCAGTATTTTCACAAAAGCCCTAAAGATCCGAAAACTGAAGCTTTGGTAGCGGAAATTGCCGATACGGATTGGATTGTAGTTGATACTGAAATGGACGCGCTTTTTCTCGAGTCCGAGATGATTAAACGCTACAAGCCAAAGTGGAATATCCTTTTGCGCGACGATAAAACCGTGAGCTACGTCCGAATTGATTTTAAGTCGAAAGTGCCATACATCAGTTTTACTCGCGTTCCGCAAGATGATAAAGCAACTTATATCGGTCCGTTTTATGGCAAAGTCGCAGTCGAAAAAGCTCTGCGAATTTTGCGCAAAGTTTTTCCTTATTATGATAGACCCTATGATGGTAAGAAGTCCCTCCATACTGATTTGGGCCTCACGCCGGGTATTGAAATTGGCAGAACTACGCCCCAAGAATACAAGAAAAACCTGCGCAAACTTCGTCTCTATCTTGAAGGCGGTCGACATAAATTAATCAAAGATCTGGAAAAACAAATGCTAGCAGCCGCCAAAGATGAAAAATTTGAAGAAGCCGCCGAGCTACGTAAACAACTTTTTGGTTTGCGCGAATTGCAGAAAAAAATCGTCTTTTCTGACAAAGAATTTCTCAATATTTCTTCCGACCAGGCGCTGGTTGACCTTCAGATGATGTTGCGCTTGCCTAATCCACCTCGCCGTATTGAAGGTTATGATATTTCGCACCAGTCTGGCACGAACGTGGTCGGCTCGATGGTGGTTTTTGTCAACGGCGTTTCTGATCGTTCAGAGTATCGCAAATTCAAGCTCCGCCATCAGCGCAACGACGACCCCGCTAACCTCCACGAGGTGATTGAACGTCGCCTCAAGCACCAAGAATGGGCTTTTCCTGATCTGGTGATTCTCGATGGTGGTTTGGGGCAAATCAGTGCTGTGAAGGACCTGCTTGCGGCCCACCAAATTCCAGTTATTGGTCGTGATAAGTCTGGCGATCATACACGCAACGCCGCCGTGAATATTATTCTACCCGACGGTGAACAATATAAAACTCTTCAGCTAGCGCCCGATTCGCATGTAGCAAAGCTAATCGCGCGGATTGATGACGAGGCGCACCGCTTTGCCGTTACTTATCATTCGCTCCTCAAGCGCAAAAAAATGCTTAAGTAAGTTCCCGCCCATTCAAAGTTGTGCTAAAATAAAACAGTACATGATTAAGCAACAAATCTTTGGTTTTATTCTGCGCTGGGCGACTGCCAGTCTCGGTATGTGGCTCTGCATTACTTGGTTTGGTCGCATGAATACTACTGAAGTTTCGCAGTTCACTGGTACCAGCCTATTTATCCTCGCTGGTTTGATTTTCTCTGTCATTAACTCAGTTGTCAAACCCTTCATCAAACTCATGGCTCTGCCACTAGCGATTGTCACTCTGGGCATTTCGACTATAGTGATTAACACTGCGATGGTCGCGCTCACGATTTATCTTTTGCCCGGTGTCGAGATGGGGATTTGGGGTATGGTTGCCACTAGTGCTATCATGAGTACGCTCAATGGTTTAATCAGTGTTGTTATCTAGTCGTGACCAAGCTTGTTTTTCTACGCAACATAGCGTATAATAGCATTATGGACTTGGGAACACTATTTCAGAGTATGATTTTCGTATCAGCAATTTTGACGATTCTACTGATTCTTTTGCAGCAGCGCGGCGCTTCACTCGGTGCTGGTTTTGGTAGCTCAGGCGAACTTTATACCACACGTCGCGGTCTTGAACGCTCGCTCTTTGGCGCCACCGTCGTCACCGCACTCATCTTCGTTCTTTCGATTTTGTGTCTTTTGTTTATACCAGTAGCCGCCGCATAGGAATTAAAATTTTCGACTATGAAACAAAATTTCAAAAAGCGTGGGCAAAAGTTAGCAAAGCGGTGGGAAAAATTCTCCAAGCGCGCTAGCGAAGATAGCCGTGAGCACATCCAAGAAAATTTGATTGAACGTTTGCCAAATGCGCGTCGTGTGCGTCTACTGATTCTAGAATGGTGTTTATTGGTTATTGTGATTATCTCGCTCGCCCTCACCCAGGCTTTTTGGTATGATCAATCATATTCTATCCAAGCTTTTGTTGACGGTGGTACTTATACGGAAGGAACAATCGGTAAAGTCAATTCTTTGAACCCGCTTTTTGCTGTCACTAGCAGCGAAAAAACACTTTCCAAACTACTCTTTGCCCGCCTCACTACAATCGACTATTCTGGCCATATCAACGTTGGCTTAGCCGAGTCAATCACTCCGGATGATACCGGTAAGGTTTGGACGCTTAAGCTCAAGGATAATCTCAGCTGGTCCGACGGCAACCCTATCACAATTGAAGACGTAGTTTACACACTTGCTGTCATCAAGGACCCTTCAGTCAACACGATCTACTCTTCCGATTTCTCGGGCGTTTCGGTCAAAGCCACCGAAGATTCCGTTATTTTCACTTTGTCATCGGCCTATGTGGATTTTCCCACTTTTCTCGATCTGCCTATTTTGCCAGCCCATATTTTAGCTGAGGTCCAACCAAGCATGTTACTAGAGCATAACTTCAGCGCTGACCCAATCACTTCTGGGGCCTTCGCTTTTAATGCCACTCAAACCACTAATAATGATGTCGAAAAAGTCATTTATCTCACCGCTAATCCGAATTATTATAAAGGTGCACCAATGCTAAATAGTTTCGTCGTACACACATATGCCGAAAAGGACAGCATCATCAAAGCCCTTTCGACCGGTGAAATTACCGCCAGTGCTGAATTATCTTCCGCTGATGCGGATGCGTTGCCAGCTGACTTGATTTATGAGAAACAAACCACAATTTCTGATGGTGTGTTTGCTTTCCTTAACACCGGCAGCTCCGCTTTGAGTAGCGCCGAAGTGCGCCGCGCAATTCGTCAGGGCATCGATATTGATCAAATCGTCACTGAGTTTAACGAAAAACCACTCGACTATCCAATTTTAAGTTCCGAAATTGAGTTGAACGAATATCCTGCAATACCTAACTATGACCCTGCCGCCGCCAAAGCGACCATTGCTGGCCAAGCCACTAATAAAAATATCCAGCTCGCCACCGTCAATACGGGCTATTTCCCAGAACTAGTGCAAGATGTTGCTGAACAACTCACCGCGCTCGGTTTTACGGTCGAAACTACGATCTATGAGCCTGACCAAGATTTCTTACTCAATGTCATCCGCCCGCGTAATTATGACATATTAATATACAATATTGGCCTCGGCGCCAACCCAGATATTTTCACCTATTACCATTCTTCCAAGGCCTCAGTTTCTGGGCTCAACCTTTCTAACTACCGCAATCTGGTTGTTGACGACCTAATTATTAGTGCTCGCAGCACAATGAATGAAACGTTGCGCATCGCGAAATACGAAGCTTTCTTACGCCACTGGGTCGACGACGTTCCGGCGATTGGTCTCTACCAAGCCAGTCTAACCTATTTTTGCAATCGCAATGCTCGAGCTTTTTCCGAAGATAATCACTTGGTTTTTGCGACTGACCGCTTCACGGATGTCGATTATTGGGCTGTCAATCAAGCCAAACGTAACCGCACACCCTAGAGTCTACCCCTGTTTTTCATCTATGATTCATTTACCTCAATTAAACCCCTCGCCTATCCCTTAAAGTGTGCTAAAATAAATTCATGAATCCCATTCTAGGAGGTCTAAATCCAGCGCAACAAGAGGCCGTTGAAACGCTTACGGGCCCAGTTCTTGTTTTGGCTGGCGCCGGGTCCGGCAAGACTAAAGTTCTGACTCATCGTATCGCAAATCTCATTCTGCACGGTGTTCGCCCTAACGAGATTCTGGCAGTCACTTTTACTAACAAAGCCGCCAAGGAAATGCGCGTCCGTCTTTGGCGCCTGCTCAACAACCAGCGGCAGAGTGATGCAGAATCCTCCGACGAGCCACCGCGTAGCTTTATGCCCTACATGGGAACTTTTCATGGTATTTGCGTTCGTCTGCTGCGCATCGAGCACGTTACCGCTGGTATCGATCATAACTTCACGATCTATGATTCCGAAGATCAGCTCACTCTCATCCGTCGAATTATGCGCGGCATGGATCTGGGCGGTGACAAGTCTTTGACGCCAAAATTCGCTCACAACCTGATCAGTTCATACCAAAACCAGGGTCTCGGTCCAGCCGATGCAAAAAAGGAAGCTTTTTATCCCAACCAGAAAAAGGTTGCTGAGATTTTCGAACGCTACGAACGAGAAAAGCGCGCCGCCGGTGCGTTGGATTTTGATGATTTGCTTACTCGCACCGCCGAAATGTTCCAGAAACATCCCGAAGTCCGTGAAAAATGGCAAAAACGCTTCCGACACATCTTGATTGACGAGTATCAGGACACTAACGCTGTTCAATATAAACTAGTCAAAAGCCTGGTGAATCCCGAGCGCAATATTTGCGTAGTGGGTGATGACTGGCAGTCGATTTATTCTTGGCGTGGCGCTGATTTCACTAATATTCTAAATTTTGAACGCGATTTTCCTGGCGCCAAAGTTATCAAACTAGAGCAAAACTATCGTAGCACTGGCAACATCCTAGCCGCTTCGCAAAAAATCATCAACGAAAACAAAACCCGCACTGATAAGACCCTCTTCACCGAATCTGGCGACGGCAATCCAATCACTATTGAAGGTTTGATGGACGAAACTGCCGAAGCTGGCTATGTTGCACAAGTCATCACTCGTCTAAAAGCCGAAAACCAAGTGAAGAACTATGGTGATTTCGCCATCCTCTACCGCACTAACGCCCAGTCTTATGCTTTTGAAAAAGCCTTCATGAACGCCCGTATCCCCTATAAGATTATCGGTGGCGTGCGTTTTTACGACCGCAAAGAAGTCAAAGACGTCCTAGCGATTTTGAAACTTGTCGTCAACCAGAACGATCGGGTTAGTTTCGAGCGCTTAGCGAAGAACGTCCTAAGCGGCGTGGGTGCCGCCTCGATTACAAAAATTTTCACCGGCCTGGACCAGGGAATGACTTTGCGCGAAGCATCCGAGACTTTGTCTGCTCGCGCCAAAAATTCCGTCATGCGCCTAGTGAATTTCCTCGACCATGCTCACGAAGAAGCCGCCGAGCTCGGCACCGACAAGACTATCGAACTTAATAATGATGACGGCGATTTTGTCGCCGGCGAGAACGCGATTTATGCACCGATGGATACAATTATCGAACAAGTCGTGCAATATTTTGACTTTCCCACGCTCGTCCACAGCGGCACGCCAGAAGGCGATGAGCGCTTGAAAAACCTCGAGGTGCTCGCTAGTAACGCCAGCGTCTACGAAACCCTCGATGAGTTTCTGGCCGACGCGGCTTTGCTTAGTTCTGCCGACGAAAACTCGACCAACGATGCCGTTTCGCTCATGACTTTGCACGCCGCCAAAGGCCTAGAATTTCCTGTCGTGTTCATAGTTGGGCTCGAAGACGGTCTTTTCCCCAGTAGTCGTGCCGACAACGCCGAGGAAGATCTCGAAGAAGAACGCCGCCTTGCCTATGTTGGCATGACCCGCGCCATGAAAGACCTTTTCCTGACTTTTGCCGGCTCGCGCTATAGCTTCGGTGGCCGCACTTATAATAGCCCCTCGCGCTTCTTGCTTGAGCTAGGTTACAATCCTTATGGATCAGGCAGTTTTGGTGAATCTGGTATTTTTGGCCTTGATCAGGGCAGCTTGGGTCTCTTGGGCGGCGATCCAGACGGCGAATTTGGCCCAGCGACCGGTTTTGGCACCAATAATCGACCTCGTCATGCGAAAAATCGTCAAGAAAGTGGTGATTT
Organism: uncultured Candidatus Saccharibacteria bacterium; assembly: GCA_948435375.1. GTDB lineage: Bacteria > Patescibacteriota > Saccharimonadia > Saccharimonadales > Saccharimonadaceae > Nanosyncoccus. The sequence continues at coordinate 55,614 of CAOJGQ010000003.1, read as the reverse complement.
TGGTGACGAATTTGCTTCTGATTTTGATCCTTTCCCTGAAGATTTGCCCTTTTTCGAATAAAAGCATTGACTTTTTGCGCAATGTTTGATATAATAGAGATGCAATGATTAAATTGCAGTACAAATTAAGGAATTTTTGTTGCGCCGCTCTCTTGCTGGTGATGAGTGTGTTTTTGGCATTTAACTACACCGAAGGCCACCAAACCGTCTATGCAGACGACGCAAATGATGATAAAACACCGCATTTCGTGACGATCCATAACGACGACACGGAGGTCACGGTCAAAACTACGGCTAGTACGGTGGCGGATGTCCTCGAGAAGGCGGGGATTACAGTCAATAACGCCGACATCGTTGAGCCTACACTCGAAACCCACATCGAAAGTGAGGAGTTTCGGGTTAATGTTTACCGTGCTCGCCCGGTGCTGATTATGGATGGCGTGAATAAACGTTACGTTATGACGGCCAGCTATGATCCAAAGCAGATTATGGCTGATGCTGGCTTGACTTTGTATGATGGTGATGAAATTGATACTGTGACGAATGATAACTTTCTTGAAACCGGCGTTGCGACGGCTTTTCGAGTCAAACGCAATGGTGGTCGTGAGATCACGACGGAGGAAATTATTCCCTATACTACCGAGGAACGCCTCGACCCGTCGCTGAAGAAAGGTGAACGCGTGCTTGAACAAGCGGGCGAAGATGGCCGCAAATTGATGACCTACAAGGTGAACTTTGAAAACAACCGTGAAGTTTCGCGCGAATTCATTTCCGAAGAGATTAAAGCCGAGCCGAAGCCCGAAATCGTCCGCGTCGGTGCGAAAGTTTCAGTGGCCCCGGGCCGTGAGCAATGTGCGCAGTGGATGCGTGCAGCGGGCGTTTCTGAGGCTGATCTCGACGCTGCGCTCTATATTGTTTATCATGAATCAGGCTGTCGCGTCGACGCTGCCAACCCGTCTGGTGCTTATGGTATTCCGCAGGCTCTTCCGGGCAGTAAAATGGCTAGTGCTGGTGCCGACTGGGAAACCAACCCAGTGACCCAAATTCGCTGGATGATCGGCTATGTGAACGGTCGCTACGGTGGTTGGTCTGGTGCGGTGGCACATAAAAACGCCAAGGGCTGGTATTAGTGAAAAATAACAAATCGCTTGGTCAACATTGGCTCAAAAACCGCGCCATTCTAGACGAGATCGCTGAGCTCGCGAAAAAAGGCAGCACAGAAGGACTGAACGATGTAGAATTATGTCTAGAAATTGGGCCAGGCCTAGGCACTTTGACGAGTAGCCTGCTGAGGCAATTTTCGGAAGTGGTCGCAATTGAATATGACGCCGATTTGGCGCGCAAATTACCAGGGCAATTTCCCGGCAAAAATCTACGGATTGAGCGGGCGGACATTCTCGATATTGACCTGACTCAGCTTGTGGCGGACCGACCATATGTGGTCGCCGGAAATATCCCGTATTATATCACCACTCAGATTATTCGCAAATTACTCACCGTGCGGCCTGCGCCCCGCCAAATTGTTCTCCTTGTCCAAAAGGAAGTCGCCGAACGGATCGCCGCTGAGCCAGGGAAGCAGACATCACTATCAATCTATGTTCAAAATCTCGCCACGGTCGAGCTTGGACCGGTCGTGCGGGCGGCGGAGTTTACGCCCCCACCCAAAGTTGACAGCCGAGTTATCCTTTTGCGGCCGCTAGAAACGCCAGTGCTATCTTCCGCCGCCCAGGCTTTGGCTCGCCGTGGCTTTGCTAATCCGCGCAAAAAGCTTGCTAGCAACCTTGCCGATGCGAACCGTTCAAAGCAAGCCTGGCAAAAAACTCTCGCTCAGCATACTATCAACCCCGATGCACGCGCTCAAGATCTTGACCTCCTAGACTGGGCGGAAATTAGCCAAGAGTAGATCGTAGTTCACTAAAAACAAAATATATTTTGCTAAGAATTACACCTCTAATCCCCGAAATTTAAAGCTTGCGAAAACTAGCCGTAAGCGCTAAAATAGTAGTAATATTAGATATTAACAAATATGAACCTGGCAAAGGGAGGCATGATGAACCCCGAAGATAATAACCCATTAAACACAACAGGCACTAGCGGCATGGATGGCGCTCTTGGCTCATTCAATCCGAGTGATACAAGCGCTGCAGGCACTATGCCTGGAGCAACTTCTCCCGATCTCGCTATTCCCGGCAGCGACAATATCATGGCTTCATCCAACAATTTAGCTTCAGTCGAGAATAACTTGAATACTATGGATATGACCAGTAACAGCTTTAGTCCTACTAATGATTTGATGGGTCAAGGGCAACCGGCTGGCGCCGACACGGCAGCCCCAGAATTTACCGCCCCGGACATGCCACTTACCCCTGCTGCGCCAGTTCCAGGTTCCATCGGTAGCGCCGTGTCGGCGCCAGCCAATGCATCCTTGCCAGTAGCGGATAATGCCCCCGAACCAGCTGCCCAGAACGCTAACCTGATGACCTCAGTGACCGATATGGGTTCTCTACCCCCGATGAACGCCGCGTCGAACGGCCTAGGGAGCACTCCTGATATCAATCACGAGCAAAACCCAAATGCTCATTACAACCCCTTTACTCAGTCTACCGCGTCTACTTCCAACAATTCCGGTCAAAACTTCGGCGCTAACAATATACCTAACGCTGCCAGCAATACACCTGCTGGTGCACCTGCCGCTCAGCCCGCTTTCCAGCCTATCTCTCCTACTCAAGCTGTCGCTCCGTCTACTGCTGTCACCCAGAAAGCCAAGACACACTCGAAGCTCAACCTTCTGCTTGCTATTGCGCTTGTCGTCACTGCGACCGTTGCGATCATTTTTGTCGTGCTCTACATTAACGCCCTTAACAATACAAAAACCGTGCCAGTTGCGCCCATCACTGATGGCAATGTCGTTCAAACCCCAGTCAAAGAGGTTACTTGCGAACTCAATCGTGAAGATGGCGGCAATGAAGTCTTAACTCTGAATTATCTTGGCGATAATCTGAGCCAAATCTCCATCACCCAAAATACTTCGTATGAGAGTGAAGAAGCGGCTCTTGCTCAGCGTGACATTCTCGAAGCCCAACGTGCAGCCAACCTCAATATTGCTGGTCTAACCGAGGAGCCTTACGATGTTAGCTACGTCGCTGATGGCAACAACGTAACTGCGACGATTACGGCAACTGCTGATAAGCTGCGCCCAGAAGATGCTGACCTACTGATGCTGACTACCGTTGATGGTACGCTCGACACGAGTGAAGCTGCCATTCGTTCAAACTACGAATCGCGCGGTTTCGTTTGTAGCGAATAAACATCAATAAGCGCAAAAAGTCTTGCTTCGCCAAGACTTTTTTTATTCTGCAATATCATATATAATGTAAATATGTCAAAAACTTATATTTGTACCGCTATTCCTTACGTCAACGGCAATCCGCACATCGGCCACGCTGTCGATTATTTGCAAGCTGATGCTTACGCCCGTTTTTCTCGCGCAATTGGCAATGAAGTACGCTATCAAGTTGGCACCGATGAGCACGGCAATAAAGTTTATGGCAAAGCCCAAGAATCAGGTCTCACAGTCGAAACTTACACTAGCCAAAACTCTCAAAAGTTTCGCGATTTTATTGAAAAACTTGGTATTTCTTTCACTGATTTTGTTCGTACTACCGATCCAGATCACGTGCGTCGCTGTCAAGAAATCTGGCGCCGTTTGGAAGACCATATCTATTCAGCCGAATATGAAGGTTGGTACTGCGAAGGCTGCGAAAATTTTGTCACCCAGAAAGAATTTGACGAAAACCATGGTATTTGCCCAGACCACCAAAAACCTTACCAAAAGCTTTCGGAAAAGAATTATTATTTGCGCATTGCTGATTTTAAAACTGAAGTTCGTCGCCGTATTGAAAAAAACGAGCTTAGAATCCTGCCCGAGTTTCGCAAACAAGAAGTGCTAAAGCTTCTTGCTGATGCGCCAGATGTGTCAATTTCTCGCCCCGTCGGCCAGCTCTCTTGGGGTGTACCTGTTCCGGACGACAATTCGCAAGTCATGTATGTCTGGCTGGATGCTCTATCGAATTATATCACCGTCCTAGGCTATCCAGACGAAGCCAAAAAAGACGACTTTTCTGCTTGGTGGCCCGCAACCGCCCAATTCATCGGCAAGGATATCCTTCGCTTCCACGCCATTATTTGGCCTGCCATTTTGTTGGGTCTAGGCTTAGAATTGCCAAAAACCATCGTCGCGCACGGTTATGTCCTTTCTGACGGTCAAAAGATGAGTAAAAGTCTTGGCAATGTCGTTGACCCGATTGCGGTCCTAGACCGTTATGGCCTTGAAGCTTTTCGTTATTATTTCTTGCGTCATGTTGACGCTTTTGCCGATTCAGATTTTTCGTGGGAGAAGTACGACAATGCATATAATAATGAACTCGCTAATGACCTAGGTAATCTCGTCCAGCGTCTTGCCACGCTTTGCGCGAAAAATCAAATTCCTGGCGGTACTCTGCTCAATCTTGACGATAATGAATATATTGATTTGATGCGCGCTTTCGAATCAACCAAAGCTTTTAACTATGTTTGGCAAAAAGTTCAAGATATCAATAAGGCAATCGACGAGGCAAAACCTTGGGTGCTCGCCAAAGAGCAAAGGACTGTCGAGCTTGCGCAAGTCATGCAAGATTTAGTCGCAAAACTCCTTAGTGTTGCGGTTTTGTTAGAGCCATTTTTGCCACAAACCGCTGAAAAAATCATCACTATTTTCACTGCATCCGAAATTCTTCCACCCACTACACCTTTATTCCCGAAAAATCTTGAAAGTCGTCAGCGTTAGCTCTATCCTCTCACTACTCCAAATCGTACTTCAACCAATAACGTTCACCGTGCGAGATGTCATAATTAATCAGTTCGTATTCTCGCAAAGCCTCAGTTTCCTCTGGGCTGCCACCCGCGCTATAATAAACCGGCGCCAAAATCGGATTTTCCGCACAAACATCATCCAGCAAATAATTCACAACCGGTTTTTCAACGTCCAGGATGTTATACATCGTGTTTGCTAAACAATTCGGCGTCACCGTCGGCAAGTCCACACCCTCCGTCTTAAACCTAAATCCGTAATCAGCATTTTGTTTTGTTGTCTCCGCATTTGAATATAGACTATCGAGCTCAAAATTTGCATAAACGAAATACGGTGTCAAATGTATTGAATTTAACTCTTCCTGATCTTCTGAGTTTGCATGATGGTCAAAGGCTCCTGCCACATGATCTCCAAACCATAGCACAACAGTTTTTTGATCGAGCGTATCAAGTTTCGCCAGGAAATCTGCTAAATATTGGTCTGCGTGCGAAATTGACTCAAAAGACGATTCCACTCCGCGCCAGCTATCAACTTTGTTCTGCAAAGGAAAATGCCAAACCGGATAGCCTGCCGACTCGTATGGGCTGTGGTTCTGCATAGTTGCTGCTCCAACTAGCTTCGGTCCATCGTTTTTGGTTAGGATATCATATATTTCGGCATAAACTTCGCTATCGCTGACGTAACCTTGTCCATTTTCTTGCGCCGTGTGTGTCATTTTTGTAATATCAAGAAATTCGTCATAACCCATCCGGTCGTAGACAATATTGCGTTTGTACACTGAGCCAGCATAAGCATGCACCGCCGTAGCGCTAAAGTTATTCTTCTTCGCATAACTCACGATTCCAGGCACACGCTCTAGCTTAGACGCAAAATTCGAATAGGGAATCGTGTTGGCCCAATAATTTGATAACCCAGTATAGACCGCATATTCCACATTGGCCGTCCCCCCGCCGTATTCGGGCGAATACATGTAACCGCTTGGATATTTCTCAAAAATTTTATGCAAATTTGGTACCACATCACCACCAGTATGTGCATAATATTCATCCAGCGTATCCGGATCGTAGAAGCTCTCATTCAAAATTAATACCACATTATCAACTTTATCTTGCAACGCTGTGCGTGTTGTATCTTTTTCTTTGAGCGCCTGGTACTTTTCGTAAATTTCGTGAATTTTCTCTTCCGAATAACCTTCTGGCGCATCCAAATTGCTCGATCCCAAACTATAAAGGAACGACAAAATCAGCCCATTCCGCTCATAAGTCCCAGTCGGATTCCACGCGTCGAAAGACGTCCCCAGCCATGCAACCTCTTCAATTGTTTCACCACTATGATGCAACATCGGATGATAAGCTGCCACTATTGTCGCCATTACCAAAAGCGTACAGGCGCCGCGTTGCAAAACCGCATGTCGTTCCCAAAAATTTTGACCAGCAGTATCTTTACCGATCGTCTTTCGCAGAATTCGGTCAAAAATCCAGGTTCCAATCAGCAACAAAATTATTCCAATTGCCAATCTCGCCACCTCATCAAAATTCACAAATTCCATCAACTCTCCAGCCTGCGACGCCATCTGTAGATCCTCCGGCAGCAGTGGTGCCGCGCGCACCTGCAATTTTTGCTCATTCGCATAAGTCGCTATGCTAATCAGAGCAAAAGTCGCACCTAGTCCAAAACAAGTTCGCCAAAAAATACTCATCATCAGGAGCGTAAGCAAAAAGACAAAACTGTAGCTATACCAAAAAACCATCGGTCGTTCATTGATGAATTCCATTATCTCGCCATGCGCACCGTCAAATTGGCTCTCCAAAATAAACCAATAGAACGCAAAAGCAAATCCTGCTGCTAAAACTACTGAGAAAAGAATCCTGAGCGCTACCGGCATCGGGTGTGCTGGAACTTTTGCTTTGTGGAATTTATTTTTGATTTCCGACCATTTCGGCAACTTTACCATAATCCCATTATAGCATAAAATACTCCCGCACATAAGGCGAGAGTATTTTTTGTTTAGTATGATCTGCTTTAGATACTAGGCTTAGATTTCGTTATCTTCTTCGCAGAAGTAACCATCAGCTGACAAGCGCGTCGCAAAATCAGCTACATAGAAGCCAATGATGCCGCCCACCATTGGGATAATGACATAGGCGCTTAGTGCTAAACCGAGCAGGGAAACGAGTTCACCAGCTCCAGCTGCCGAGGTTGGCAAAATCTGGAACATCAAAGCAATTGCTGGGTTGAAAGCAAACGACATTGCGTACTGGAAAAAGCCCTGTGACACAATCGCGCCGAAAATCAATACTAAAATCAAGCTGCTTGCAACAGCAAAACCAAAAGTCAGGGCGCTGCGGCGAGCGTAGCGAATTGCTCGTGCGAAGCAGAAAGCCAAGATGATTGCGCCAACCAGCTCGACCAAGGCAACCGCCCAGAAAGTCTCGCCCGAAACTGCATCCATGATTGGCAGTTCAATCGCGGCCGCTGCGCTACCCAAGCGGAAAGCATTCACCACGAGTAGACCTAGCCAAGCACCAATCACCTGCGCAAGCATATATAATACTCCGCGGATTGCTGACATGCGGCGCGAAGCCATCATCCCCACTGTGACCAACGGGTTCAAGTTAGCACCCGAAAGCCCCACGATGACTACATAGATACAAATGAGCGCTGGTGCAAGATAGAGCGTGTATTGGAACAAACCAAAGATGCTCAACATCAAGAGCAAAAGCGCGAGCAACATCGTGCCGACTAGCTCACCAATCAAGGCTCCCCAAATCTTTGGGGTCTTAAAAATTGTGAGAATGTTCTCATCTTTATCATATTTACGCGCAAAGAAACCATGGAGAGTGGACTGAGACTTTCCTGAGGTATCCTTTGCCTGAGATACTAGCTCAGATTTCGATTCCTTCACGGTTTCCTTCACTTCTTTGCTAGTTTCTGGCTTTGTCGAAGACTTTTTCATCGTCTTCTTTGACTTCTGATTGGCCATTTCTAACCTCCTTAAACTGATATTTCCCCAATTATAACACACATGTGATACAATGATAAGCACGAAGTAAACATAACATCTATAAGGACAAGACATGGGAGTGATGGTATCGAACAATCAGGAACGAAATTCAGAATTAAACCGGCGTATCGCGGCTGACCTGCGCCAAAAAGCCCAGACTTCAGATTCCGGCAAAATGCGCAGCGCCAACGACGCCGTCGAAGATTACGTCGCCGGCACCAAGCGCACCGGCCGTTTCACCTGGGTTTGGATTATTCTAATCGTTCTTGCCATTCTTTCAGTCATCTTCATGTTTTTCGGCTAATCTCTGGCTTGTTCGCATTTGGCGCTGCCTAGTATGGTATAATATATATTATGTCAGATCTAGAACAGCTCAAAAAGGAACTCAAAGCGCTCGGCGCCGAATATGCTAAGATCAAAACTCTGCCGCCGGAAGAACGCGGTGAGTTTGGTCGTCAAATGAATGCGAAGAAGCAGAAGCTTCTCGCCGCTATTGAACGCGCCGAGAACGATCTTGAGAGCGAAAACATCATCCCGCTTGATATTTATGCCCCGACCGCACCCAACCAGTCTTTACCGCGCCTCGAGCTTGGCACTGAGCATCCTTTGATGGTTGAGCTTGACAAAGTTGTCGATATTTATGCCGCGATGGGTTTTGACGTCATGGAGTCGCGCCAGCTCGACAACGAGTTTCATATGTTCGAAAGTCTCAACTTCCCCAAGGATCATCCTGCTCGTGACGGTTATGACACTTTCCGCACCGCCGAAGGTTTCATCCCGCCTGCCCACACTTCCACCATGCAGCATCGCGCGCTGAAAAAATATCGTCACCGTCTCGATGAGAATGGTCAAATCGCCGTTGTCATCCCTGGTCGCGTTTTTCGCAACGAAGATGTCGACGCTACCCACGAGCACACTTTCTACCAGTGCGAAGGTGTTTTAGTCTCGAAAGACGCCACCATGGGCCAGATGTTTGGCGTTTTGAAACACTTTTTCGAGGCTTATTATGGTCAGGAACTGAAGATTAAAACTCAGCCCGGCTACTTCCCATTCACTGAGCCCTCAGCTGAGCTCTTAATCGAAAAACCCGCCTCACTCGGCGGCAAAGGCGACGGTTGGCTGGAAATGCTCGGTTGTGGCATGATCCACCCCAATGTCCTCAAAACTGCTGGCATTGACCCCGAAATTTATCATGGTTTTGCCTGGGGTGGCGGCATTGACCGCCTCGCTATGCTGAAATATAACCTCAGCGACGTCCGCTATTTCGAATCTGGAAAACTAGACTTTTTGGAGGAATTTTAGTGAAAGAAAACACCCTAACCTTCCATTATAGCACACATCGAGTAAAAAGTCAATAGGAAAAGCCAATTTTATGAAAATTTCACTCAACAAAATCAAATCATACGTTAAAACCCCTGCTGAACTCTCTGATCAAGAGCTCATCACGCTCATTGGTTCGCGCCTCGTCGAAGTCGAAGAGGTAATTGATCTCGCTCCGGCCTATCAGAAAATTTATATCGCCAAAGTCGAAAAAGCCGAGCCGATCCCTGGCACACACTTACATCTTTGCGAAATTGACGCCGGTGAGCATAATGCCGAATTCAACCAGCTCGAAAATGGCCTTATCCAAGTGGTCTGTGGCGCACCCAACGTCCACGCCGGTATGCTCGCGGTCTGGATTGCTCCCGGCGCCATTGTCCCCGAGACTTATGGCAACGAAAACTTTAAAATCAGCGTCCGCAAGCTCCAAAGTTATGAGTCGAATGGCATGTTGGCTGGCGCCGATGAACTTGGCTTTTCTAGTGAACATAAAACAATCGCTGAAGTCGACCCCGCCAACGCGCGTCCGGGCGACCTTTTTGCTGAGATTTTTGATCTCAACGATAAAATCCTCGACGTCGAGAATAAGTCACTCACCCACCGTCCGGACTGTTTTGGCCTGGTCGGTTTTGCCCGCGAAGTCGCCGGCATTCTCGGTCTCCAGTTTACCGAACCGCCCATTTTCGAAAATATTAATAAGTCCCTAAAACTACAAAATCAGTCTCTAGTCGATGTGAAAATTACTGACCCCGAGCTCTGTCCGCGTTATACCTGCGCCGTTTTTGAGCTTAAAGACAACACTCCTAGCAGGTATCTCACCGAGGACGCCGTTTTTCTTGCCAAGGCTGGTATGCGCGCGATTGATCCGATGGTTGATTTGACTAACATTCTTATGCTCGAAACTGGCCAACCGCTCCATGCTTTTGACTATGACAAACTTGTCGCAGTCGGCGGTAAAAAGGACAGTGCGAAGATTATCGTCCGTGCCGCTCGTGCCGGAGAAGAACTGCAGCTACTTGACGGCAGGACGATTACCTTAGAGGATTTCGATATTGTCATCACGTCGAATGACATTCCGGTCGCCCTGGCCGGCGCTATGGGTAGCAAGAATACCGAAATTGACGCCAGTACTCGCCGCGTCGTGCTCGAGAGTGCTACTTTCTCGCTTTATCATCTGCGCAAGACCCAAATGGCGCACGGTATTTTCTCCGAAGCGATCACCCGTTTCACTAAGGGTCAGCCCGCTGCGCTCTGTGGCGCTGTGCTGGAAGATGCTCTTGTTTGGCTTAGCGTTCAGCCGCTCGCAATTAACGAAAGTTACCCAGCTCCCCAAAAACAAACTGTTGTCAAAATTACAACATCCGAGATCAACGACCTTCTCGGCACAGAATACACTACGGCAGAAATCACACAGACACTGGAGAATGTCGGCTTCAAAGTAGTATCTCGGTCTGAACAGCATTCTTTCTCGGGACCCTCCGCGACTGACGACGCGCCCATCAGAGAGAGTTGTACGAACGGCTCTACTCTGAAAGTGACTTCTCCAGCTTGGCGCACCGACATCCACATTAAAGAAGATATAATCGAGGAAGTCGGCCGCCTACTGGGCTATGATAATATCGCGCTCAGCCTGCCACATAAGCCTTTCGTTGAGTCCGAAATTGATCCAGTTTTTCGTTTCAAACGTCAGATTCGTCAAATCCTCTCGCACGACCTAGCTATGCATGAGCTTTTGACTTATTCTTTCGTTAGTCGTGATTTGCTTGCCAAAGTTGGCCAAGACCCGGCTGATAGTTACGAAATTGTCAATTCGATTTCGCCCGAGTTGCAATGCTTCCGTCAGCAAATTGCGCCGAGCCTCCTCGACAAGGTGCGCGAAAACCTCAAAGCCGGCCATCGTGATTTTACCCTCTACGAACTAAACCAAGTCACGGCCAAATCCGCTGGACTGGATGCCGACAAAGTGCCGGTCCTCTCGACGCATCTCGGGATTGTTGATTTGCATGATTTTTATCACCTCAAAGCCGTCGTGCTTGCGCTTTTGCGCCAGAAACTGAAGCTTGATCTCAGCTATCGCGCGATTACTCCTGACTCTGCTATTGCTGAGGCTTATCCTTATCTCGAGCCTGCTCACAGCGCTGAGCTAGTTTGGCGTGATCGATCCCTCGGCGCTTTTGGCGAAGTTAAAGCTGGCGTTCTACGTAAATTCAAGCTTGAACAAGTCGTTTCTGCTCTGGAGCTACGCCTGGATGATCTGGCGAATGCTGATCCGGAGCTGAAAATTGAGTTCAAACTTTCCAAGTTTCCGGCGGTTGAGCGTGATTTGACCTTGAAATTAGCCGCCGATATTTCCTATTGGCGAGTTCGAGAAATGCTGGAAAGCGCGTTGCAGTCTACAAAACTGCTGTTTTCGGTGGCGCCGCTCTCGGTTTATCAGGCAACACCCGACGATTCGACAAAAAACCTTTCCTTCCATCTCAAGTTTGCCAATCTCGACCATACCCTGACGCCGACCGAAATATCTGCTATAATGGACCAAATTACCGTATCAGCCGCTCAGATTGGCGCGACTATAATTTAGACAAGGAGACTACATGGACGAAAAAGCCTTAAAAACCAGCCTCTGGCAACGTATTGCTATTATCATTATTGCAATTTTACTCGTTGGCTCGATGATTTTCGCCTATCTCATCATCGTGCTTGGTAATTCGAAGAACGAAGTCGACGAATCGACTATTGCCGAAATTCAAGCCGAATATGATAAAAAATATCAAGAAGTCGAAGACGCTTCAGCTAAACTTTCCGAAAAATATTTTGAAACCTTGAAGGGTTATAAGTCCAACGTCAAAGCTTATAACAAAGCCGGTGCCGAAGCGGCTGGTCTCGAGACCAAAGACCTAAAGAGTGGTTCTGGCCAAGAGCTAAAGGAGGGTGACTATAATTACTATGCTTATTACATCGGTTGGTGCTCGGACGGGACGATCTTCGACTCCTCGTTCGACGATAATGAGAAACCCACTTCTCTAAAAATTCCCCTGCGCAGCACCGAAAATGTGATTGCTGGTTGGAAACAAGGCGTGATTGGCATGAAAATCGGCGGCGTGCGCCAAATCACCATGAATAGTGATTTAGCTTATGGCAATACTCGCCAAGTCTGCGAAGGGGAAGAAGCTTCGCCACTCAAATATATTGTTCTCATCACCGATCAGGATGATACTTTGGAGGAAAAATACACCGAACTCCAAGTTTTGAACTATGAGCTCAACATGCTTTTACAGGGTGGAAGCGGTAGCTTGCAATAATCAGCCATGACGACAGCAAAAGCCACGCAAATGGGCAAAACTGATTTAGCCATTATTGGCGGCGGACCGGCCGCTTTGTCGGCGGCGATTTATGCTGGGCGGGCTGGCGTGGCCCCCACGGTTTTTGAAGCAGGAGCACTCGGCGGCACTTTAACCCAGATTGCTGAAATTGAAAATTATCCCGGTTTCATCGGTACTGGTGCCGAGCTCGCGGCTAATCTTCGTCGCCAGGCGGAATTAGCCGGCGCAAAACTGGAATATGGCACATGTAATACAGTTCGTCGCAGTGCGGAGGGATTCGAGCTCGAGATTGATGGTGCGCGCTATTTTGCGCGCGCCATCATCGCCGCCACCGGCGCCCGTCCGCGCCCTCTCGAGCTCAGCCTCGACGTGCCGGTGTCATACTGTGCGCTCTGCGACGGCAGCTTAGCTCGAGAGAAGCGCATCGCGGTCGTCGGTGGTGGCAACTCTGCCTTCCAAGAAGCACTTTATCTTGCCGAACTCGTGAAGAGCTTAACTCTAATTACCCATTCTCGCGTGAAAGCCGATGCTATTCTAGTCGAGCGCCTCAGGCGCTATCCGAACGTTGAAATTCGTGAAAATCTCGAGCCCACCGCCGAGCTACTCAATAAATTCGACTACGTCTTCGTCTTTATCGGCAAGCAGCCCGCTACTGAGTGGCTGCAAGATCTCGACCAATCGCTGCCTGGTGCAGAGCATCAGGCGCCAACCCAAAACTCTACGGGTCAAGGTTCGCAGTCAATCGCGCAAAACCTAGCACGCAAAGGCTTATTGCTTGACCCCGCTGGCTACATTATTGCCCCCGAGAACCGGGCGGCGCTCGCGGGCCTCTTCGCGGCCGGTGACGTGCGCGCTGGCGCGCTCCGTCAAGCCGTCGTCGCCAGCGCCGACGGCGCGAGCGCCGCCCTAGCCACCATCGCCTACCTCCAGCAAATCGCCCAAAAATAGCTATTTTTCCCACCCTGCAAAAGATTTTTACAGGGGTAAAGATGATTTTGGTATTGCTTTTTTTAACAAAGTGTGCTATAATGGAAGTAATGGGGTAAGAAGTTACCCCATCGCGCGGAACATCTTTTGCTGTTTAGGGATGCTAAAATGTCAAATTTTAGCCTAAAATGAGCCAAAATTGACTTAAAAAGCCGAGGAAAACCAATTCGGATCGATCAAAACAGATCAAAATCGGCCCAAACAGCACAAAAAATAATAAAAAGGAGGGGAAGAAGATGTCCGAAACGAAAATTAATAAGGGTTATGAGAAGTTTACGGTGGCGTTTGTCGCCATCGTGGTAACAACGAGTCTATTCAGCGCTGCGCCGCTGGGCGTCAAAATCGTCTTGTTGGCGGCGCTCAATCTGACAACAGTAACACTGGGTGCGCGGACCTGCGCAGCGCTGAACTTGAAAGTGCGCCGTGGGCGTGTTAAAAGGCGTGCCAAGTGGGCGAAGGCCTACATGCTGGGATCGCTCGCGCTGGTCAGCGGGACGACGCTTCTGGCTTGGTACTGGTCCTACCAGTATTTTCAGGCCGCTAGCTGGATTAGTTCCGCTACTGACCGGAAGGCCTGCGTCATCTTGAGTTGGTTACTCGAGCTCACGCTGACCTCAGTCTTTTGGTACTGGGTCGCATGGCCAAGTTTTCAGCGCAAGCGTGTTCGGCGACTGGAGGAGGCGAAAAAGTTCGCCACCGTTCAGTATCGGCGCTACGAGGAACTCGAGGCACAGCGAGCTGCACTGCGGGCTGCCGAGGAGGCGCGACTTCATGCTGAAATGTATGAAACACGCACCACAATCCCGGCTGAATCGATTAAGCAGGCTTTGGATAGCCTGCGAGAAGGGCGCGAACGCTTTTCCGGCTTATCAGATGAAGAAGCCGGAATTGTTAAGGTCATCATGCAATCTCAATTTGGTGATGACACCTGCATCGAAGATGTGGTGAGTATACCAGTTGAGAAGTATGAGGTTTTGCGCGCTAATCAGCCGGCAGTAGACATGGCGGTTGCTTCATTACGGCGTGACGAGCTGCACCATACACGACGCAGCGGCCGCAAGGGCAAAACTGTCAAGTTTGCCGATTTGCGCCGGCGTCGCCGGCAGCGCCAGACTGGCAACTTGACTCAAGCTCAGCGCTTGATCAAAAGTCAGTTCCGCCACAGCCAGACGTCCGACGAATCCGCAGCCAGTCAGCAAATTTCGCTGGCTGAGTAGTTGCAAACGAGCTTGCGTCAAGTGTGACGCAAGTCGGCCCTTAGTATTTTAGAGGCAAAGCCCCATTCGGCCGCGTCTGCACCTTAGAAAAGCAAAGTTCGCCCCATTCGGCGGACTTTCTTTTTTGTTTGTGTATTTAAGCTGTTATAATAAACCTATGCAATACAGCTTCTACTTTTACGATCTCGAGACTTCCGGACTTAATCCTCGCACTGATCGTATCATGCAGTTTGCTGGCCAGCGCACTGACCTTAATCTTAACCCGATCGGCGAGCCCACCAACCTCCTCGTCCAGCTCGACGAGGACACGCTCCCCAGCCCCGGCGCCATCATGGTCACCGGTATCACACCCCAGATGACCCGGCAGGATGGTATTTCTGAGCGTGATTTTTGCCGTTTCATGATTGAAGAAGTCGCCACTCCCGGCACCACAATTATCGGCTATAATTCCATCCGCTTCGACAACGAATTTATCCGCCATACGCTCTGGCGCAATTTTTATGATGCTTACGAATGGGAATGGAAAGAACGCCGCAGTCGCTGGGATCTGCTCGACGTCGTGCGCATGACGCGCGCTTTGCGACCTGAGGGTATTGAGTGGCCCTTTGCCGAGGATGGCCGCGCCACCAACCGCCTCGAACTTATCACTAAGCTTAACGGTATCGAGCACGAACACGCTCATGACGCCTTAGCTGATGTTGTCGCTCTGATCGAAGTTACCAAGTTGATCAAGCGAAAGCAACCTCAACTCTACGAGTATCTCTATCACCAACGCCTCAAGCGCCTAGTGAAGAAGCTTATTAATCTAAAAACTCCTGCGCCCTTCGTCTATTCCTCCGGCCGTTATTCTAGCAAGTTTGAAAAAACCACCGTCGCCTATCCCATCGCCGAGGGGAAGAATGGTAATGTCTTAGTTTTCGATTTGCGCTACAATCTCGACGACATGCTCGCCGCCGAAAAAGACGGTACTTTCTTCGAAAAATACGCCTGGAAATCCTCCCGTCGACAGCGTACGCCTCAGGCCGAAGCCGCCGCCGATCGCGCGAAGGAGACTGCCGACCGGGCGAAGGAAGCCGGCGAACAAGTGGTTGACTATTATCCGATCGTGAAGACTCTGCAGTACAACCGTTGCCCTGCTGTGGCCCCGATTGGTGTACTCGATCGTGGTGACTGTTGGCGGCGCATTGGTCTTTCCCGCGAACAGGTCGAAAAGAACATCGCCTCGCTCATGGCGCATCCAGATTTTGCCACTCGCATGCAAGGGCAAGATTTTCCCGAATACGTCTCGACTCCCGACCCAGAATCCAATCTTTACTCCGCGTTTACACCGGCTGATGATCTCATCCTTTGTTCGGCTGTCCGCAATAATGATGCCGAGGATCTGAAAGATTTTCGCCCCCGTTTCAAGGATGAGCGTTTACCAGAACTTTTTATGCACTACAAAGCCAAAAACTTCCCCGAGATCCTCACCGAAGCCGAAAGCGCCGATTGGCAAAAATATCGCACCGACCGCCTGAAGGCCCAGTCCCGCTTCTTTTTCCGGGAAATGAACGGCATCAAAAAATCTCTCGCAAAAGGCGAAACTTTTGCCGGCAAAACTCTCGACGAATGCAATTTTCTCGCCGAAGAGCTCCTACTCTGGTACGAAAATCTCCGTCCCGACTGCGAATAAAACCTCCAAACCACTTCTAACATCCCCCAAAATATTCCAAAACTGTTCCAAAATACTCCAAAATTGCCGAAAAATTGCCTCAAGCTAGCCAAAATCTCCGAAATAAGCATAAAGTATTGACTTTTTTCGGCAAAGTGTGATATAATAGTAAGAGAGGACCTTAAAATTCACGCGAAATCGATCATTGATATTAGCAGATTGGAGGGATGAACATGATCGAATTCACAAACTTAGAAACTCACCCAGGATCTACTGGCCTCAGCCAAACGGAGATTGACGTTCTGCTTAGTGTGCAGAAGCACTATCTCGCTGAAACTGTGGGTGGCGAACTTTCATTGGGCACCTGTATCTTAGACGCCCAACCCAATGGAAAGCCAGCAGCATGCGTCTATCGTTATAATTTACCTGGCGGCATCTTCTGGCGCAACTTCTTTGGTGTTCATGAACGCAGTAGCGACATCATGGCCGAAAACTCGATTGGCGAAATACTCAACGCCAGTAGTGATCAGTCACGCTTTTTCGGTGAAATGCTGGCTGCTGGCGGATTCGTTAATACCGGTATTTACCGTGACGGCGAATTATTGGTCATGGTGCTAAAAACGACCAAGGGTCGCTTTCTCTTCGCCCCACAGTTCCGCCTAAAGGAAGCTGTGCCGTTACCTCAGGCTGAATTCGGTTTGTGCCACGTGGTCGCCGAAACTTTGGCGCTTATGGCTCGTGAGGACGGTATTTTGCAACATTCCGCCATTCGCCTTTTGCAACAGTCGCAGTGCTCGCCCTCTTATACCATAAAAGCTGCGTCTGCAGCCGGCATCGCCCGTGCCTGCTTTGGCATGGACCAAGAACTGGTCGAGGTGCGCACTCTGCGTGAATGGCGCAATAAAACCGGCGCCAGCAAGCGTCCGCGCGTGTTCTTTACCTAGTTCCGGCCGCCTTCCAACTTGGGGCGGCCAATGGCTTTTTAACGATGCTTTTAGCATTAGTTTCTATCTTTTTTGACATTTTTATGTTTCCATTCTATCTTTCAATCTGAGCCGCTCCCCTTATTGCATAAAACCCACTTTTGCTATATAATATATAACCAAATGGACGACAGTTATATCAAAATTCGTGGTGCGAGGCAGCACAACTTGAAGGACCTCGACGTTGATATCCCGCGCGACAAGCTGGTCGTGATTACTGGGCTTTCTGGCTCGGGCAAGTCGAGCCTGGCTTTCGATACGATTTATGCCGAAGGTCAACGCCGTTACGTCGAGAGTCTGTCCAGCTACGCGCGCATGTTTCTCGGCGTGATGGATAAGCCGGACGTCGACAGTATTTCCGGCCTCAGTCCTGCCATCTCCATCGACCAAAAGTCCACCAGTCGCAATCCCCGTTCGACCGTCGCCACCGTGACTGAAGTTTATGATTATTTGCGCCTGCTTTTTGCTCGGGTCGGCGTGCCACATTGCCCAATTTGTCATCGCGAAGTTTCTCGCCGTAGCGTTGAGGACATCGTGAACGAAGTAATGAAGCTGCCGCTCGGTAGTAAACTCATGCTACTCGCGCCGATTGTGTCGCAGAAAAAAGGCAGCTTCCAACACATCTCTGACCAATATCAATCCAAAGGCTTCTCGCGCGTGCGGGTTGACGGGATTGTTTATGCGCTAGACGAATTCCCCGAACTGAACAAAAATGATCGTCACGACATCGAGATTGTGGTTGACCGTTTCATCTTGTCTCCCGACCTCCTAGCCCGCATCTCGGGTTCCATTGAGCAGGCGCTCGAACTCGGCCAGGGAATTATCAAATTGCTGAGGATTAACGACAACGCCACGACAATTGAAGCTCGTGGCATTGGCGCCAGCGATGCGGGTTCTACAGGTAAAGCTGCGAGTATGGCTCGCGGTATTGGAGCCGGGGCCGGTAATGCCGATTCTGCGGACCATAAAGACTTGGCCAGAGCGGCCCGGAGCGGGTCCGCAGAATCTGGTATTGCCAGCACCAGCGGCGATACCGAGATTTTGACCTACTCTCAGCGCTACGCTTGCGATCTTCACCCCGACGAACTCATCCCCGAGCTCGAGCCTCGTCTCTTCAGCTTCAACGCTCCCCAAGGCGCCTGCCCAACCTGTACTGGTCTCGGCACTCGCCTCGAAATTGATCCTAGCCTGGTCCTGAACCCCAACCTCACCATCGCCGAAGGCGGTATTCGCCCGTTCAATCGTGTCACCCAAGAATCTTGGTGGCTGAAGCGCCTCTCGGCCGTCGGTGAGAAGCACGGCTTTTCCATCCACGTCCCAATCCGTGACATCCCCGAGGACAAAATCCACCAAATTCTCTACGGTACCGGTGATGAAAAGTATGAAGTCAGCGTTGCTGGTCATGGTAAATGGGGTAATGGCGCAACTTACCAATCGACCTATGAAGGCGTCATTCCAACTCTCGAGCGCCGCCACAAGGAGACCGACTCCGAGTTTGTCCGCAAAGACATCGAACGTTTCATGCGTGTGCACGAATGTCAGACTTGTCATGGTGCCCGTCTCAAGTCTGTCGTGCTTGCGGTAACGGTCAACGGCCTAAACATCGTTGATATGTGCAATCTCGATGTCGATGCCACGCTCGAAGTTCTGAAAAAGGATCTCAAATTTGCAGGCAACGCCGCTATGATTGCTGGCCCGATTTTGAAAGAAATTCGCGAACGTGTCCAATTCATGCAGGACGTCGGGCTTGGTTATCTTGAGCTCGGCCGCGCCGCCAATACTCTTTCTGGCGGTGAAGCACAGAGAATCAGGCTAGCCACCCAAATCGGCTCCGGCCTCCAAGGTGTGCTTTATGTCCTCGATGAGCCGTCGATCGGTCTCCACCAGCGCGATAATGATAAACTGATCGCCACCCTGAAGCACTTGCGCGACCTGAAAAACACCGTTCTGGTCGTTGAGCATGACGAAGATACCATGCGCGAGGCGGATTATATCGTCGATATTGGCCCTGGGGCCGGTAAAAACGGTGGTCGCTTAGTCGCAGCCGGTACACCCGACGAGGTTGCCAAAGATAATCAATCTATTACTGGCCAGTATCTCTCTGGTAAGTTGACTATTCCTGTACCGAAGAAGCGTCGCAAGCCGAAAAAAGACCAAGAGCTCGTTGTGGTTGGCGCACGCGAGAATAACCTGAAGAATATTGATGTTCATTTTCCGCTTGGCGTCATGACAGTCGTCTCGGGCGTCTCTGGGTCAGGAAAATCGACCCTGGTGAATGGTATTTTGGCGCATGAGCTGCTCGCTCGCCTCCATCGTGCTCAGACCGTCTCTGGCAATCATGATCGCATCGACGGCATCGAATACCTCAACAAAGCCATCGTCATCGACCAAAGTCCGATCGGCCGCACCCCACGCTCCAACCCAGCCACTTATACCGGCGTTTTCAACCAAATCCGCGAACTTTTCGCCAAACAGCCCGAAGCTGAGCTGCGCGGCTATAAAGCCGGCCGTTTCAGTTTCAACGTTAAAGGTGGCCGCTGCGAACATTGCCAAGGCGACGGCGTGAACAAAATTGAAATGCACTTTCTCCCCGACGTTTATGTCTCTTGTCCGGTCTGCCACGGCAAACGCTACAATCGCGAAGCGCTCGAGATCAAATATAAGGGTCGCGACATTTCCGAAGTGCTCGATATGACCATTGATGAAGCCGCCAAATTCTTCGCCAATATCCCCAGCATCGCGCCCAAGCTAAAAACGCTTCAAGAAGTTGGCCTCGGCTATATCAAGCTCGGTCAGCCCGCCACTACTTTTTCCGGTGGTGAAGCTCAGCGCATCAAACTCGCCACCGAGCTCGCGCGTCGCAGCACCGGTAAAACTCTTTATATCCTTGATGAACCTACGACCGGTCTACATACCGACGATGTCAAGCGTCTGCTTGAAATTCTCGGTAAGCTGGTCGACGGCGGCAACTCCATGATCATTATCGAACATAACCTTCACGTCATTAAATCCGCTGACTGGATCATTGACATGGGCCCAGAAGGGGGAATCAAGGGCGGTCAAGTCTGCGCCAGCGGCACCCCTGAGCAACTCGCGAAGCGGGCTGACACTCCGACTGGGAAATACCTCAAAGATCTGCTCTAAAGTGTTGTAATTTTTACAACACTTTTTCTAAGGTCTCGCCCCCAGAAAAACGCTCTTGCTTATTTTGTCTGACTTCATTACAATAAAACTACAATATTAATGTCAGATAAAAAATAACATCAAAGGAGATTTTATATGACAAATACTACCAGAGCTATTGCTGCGCTGAGCATCGTAGCTGGCCTCGGCGTTGCCACTTTGCCTCTCAATGCGCACGCCGCCAAAGTAATCGACGGCCCCGCTCCAGACACTGGCGCCGAATCCGGTGCAACCTACGACGATAACCTGGACGGTAAAGTTCAGACCACGACCGATCTCAAACTCGTGATCAGCGACGTTCTCAGTATCGAAACCGATAATGCTGAAGACGCCGTCGAACTCACTTCGACCGACGGCACTGACTATGCCTCGACCCCGCTCGGCGTCACGGTAACCACCAAGAACTCCACCGGCTACAAACTCTCGATCAAAGCTAGCGGCAGCAACACTACCAAGACCAGCTTGATGAGCGGCACTGACGAAATCAAGGCTGGTACCGGTACGTTTGATATCGCCCAAGCTGTTGCTGGTCAAGGCGCAGCCCTCAGCAACGCTACCAACTCTGAATGGGGCTATCGCATTGATAGCTTGGATGCTGGAAACTACATCGGTATCACTGAAACCGACGTCACGATTGCCAACCAAGGCACTCCAACTACCAATTCCGGCGTGAAGACCAATGTCACCTTTGGTGCGAAGATCAAAGACGGCCAGGCTGCTGGTACTTATACCGGCCAAGTCACCTTCACTGCGACCAACAACGCAAAATAATCGACTGAGGTTCCAAAATGCCGCTCTTCGGAGCGGTATTTTGTTGTAAAACGCGGATACATTTTGCCAAAATTTCGCACTTAAATTCCGAGCTGCTCGACATTCTTTTCGGGCTCATCGTGTGCTATAATATAATAAAATAAGGAGGTTCATGGTTTTACATACAAAAATCAAACATTTTGTTGCCGCTTTCGCAGTGGCCTTGCTCGCTTTAACAAACGTCCCAGTCGCTCGAGCGGACGACCTGCCCGAATATCGTCTCGCGATCACGCCTACTGTCCAAGATCTCGAAGAATTACAACCTGGCGAAACTCGCACTGGTACTTTTTCTATCAAGAACACCGGCAAACAAGATTTCAATTTCACCGTTGGCTTTGCGCCCTATAGCGTTGAAGGCGAAAACTACGATCCAAATTATACCAAGACTACTCAGTATACTGAAATTTCCGAGTGGATTTCCGTCGACCAGCCGAAAGGATTTCTCGCTTCTGGCAGCGAAACGATGTTGAATTACACTGTCAAAGTTCCAGCCGATGCTCACGGCGGCGCTCAATCAGCTATCATTACCGTCACTATGGACAACAAGAAGTCTGGTGACTCTACAGCAGTCGAAACCGTACGTCAGCTAGGTTATTTGATTTTTGGTAACGTTGATGGTGAAATTACAAAAAACGGCAAAATTCTCAGCAATAACGTGCCCGGTTTTGTTTCCAGCGCCCCACTCACCGTTTCGTCAATTGTCGAAAACACCGGCAACGTCTATACACGAGCCCAATATAGTGTGCAAGTTTTTCCACTTTTCGGCGATGAAGAACTGTTCACCAACGAAGAAGACCCGGAGAAGAGCTTGATTTTCCCCGAAACTAAAAAATATAACGCTATCGCTTGGGAAGATTGTCCTAGCCTCGGCATTTTCCGCGTCAAACAAACAATTACTATCTTTGACCAAACCGACACCGTCGAAAAACTCGTGATTGTTTGCCCGTTCTGGCTGCTGTTTGTTCTGATTCTCCTGGTACTGCTTATCATCTTCTGGATCATCAGCCGCATTCGTAGTCATAAGAAGTAATACGGCGATTTCTCCCAATAAAAAGAGCGGCTACTAGTTGCTCTTTTTCGTTCTATGCCGAAGCTCAGAGCCAAGCAAAAATCTTCCAAAAAAGTGTTGACTTTTAGATTTTGCTTATGTATAATCAGAATTACAAAAGGTCATAAATAAAAACGAAAGGAAAAATATGTCCAAAATGGTTAAAACCATCGCCACCTTGGGCGTAGTTGCTGGACTAGGAATCTCTGCCATGCCACTCAGCGCTTATGCGCTCGAAGATAGCGAAACAGTGAATCTTAATGTCCAGGTCGGTGAAATGATCGAAATCGCCGCTGAGAAGACGAATATCGATCTTGGAGAAGTATCCAACACTCAAAACGTTACTGGTGGCACAAAGATCAAAGTTCGCACCAATGTTACTAACGGCTACACTGCGACCATCCGCGCCAGCCAGCGTGCACTCGAGACGGCGGATAAAGTCAATACTATCCCGAATGTCAAGCCTGCGACCGGCGTTTCTGGTTGGGGCTACAAAATTGGTAGCATCACGGACATCATGGCTGCTTCGACTGCCGACACACAGTTTGCCAACGTCACTTCAGTCACGCCACCTACCACTGGTAGCACGGACGGCGACGAATACGATCTCGGCTTCGAAGTTTCGGTTGCGCCAAACCAGCCTGCCGGCACTTACAGCGGTTCAGTTATTCTAACCGCCACGGCTAACGCCAGCTCAACTCAGCCGTAAGTTTCCAAAGAGCACTAAAACACTCTCTTCGTGAGAGTGTTTTTTTGCCGTTCGACCGACATATCCGCAGTCAACAAAGTTCTTGCGCTTCTAAAGCACCTGATGTATAATATATAACAGATTGAATCAAAGGAGGTAAATGAAAGGTTTGAAAACTTTTCGCCGAGTGTTTAGTGCGTTATTTTTGTCAACATTGTTGACGTTGACTAGTCTGTCAAATTTTGTTTCAGCCGAAACTGAAGCTCACCGCATGCGTGTTAGCCCGGCAAAGGCTGAGCTGGGTGAGCTTATTCCTGGCAAAAATTACACTGGCAAGTTCACAGTCGAAAATAGCGGTAGTGAAAAAATTGGTTACAAAGCCACTCCCTCGACATATACCGTCAGTGATGAACTTTATACTTCCGATTTTGAATCAAATACTGAATACAACTATATCACCAAATGGGTAACTGTTACCCCAGAAAGCGGCGATCTTGAGCCGGGCGAAAAAGCCGAAGTGACTTACACGATCAAAGTTCCGCAGGATGCTCCCAGCGGCGGACAATATGCGGCGATCTTGATTCAAATGGTCGAACCAGAGCAAGAAACGCAGAACTCTGCCGTTACCGCAACTAAGCAAATCGGCTTCGTTATCTATTCTTCCGTCGCCGGTGAAACGACGAAAAGTGCCAAAGTGATCGAAAACAAAGTCCCGACAGTTCGTTTCAATCCACCTATCACAGCTTCATCCGTAGTTGAGAACACTGGTAATGTTCACACTTCAGCTTCGTATGTTTTGCAAGTTTATAACATCTTTGGTGGGGAAGAAGTTTATTCTAACGAAGACCATCCTAGCGAAGCGCTTGTGCTGCCAGAAACCAGTCGTCTCAGTACTCAGACTTGGGATAATGCTCCACATCTCGGTATTTTCCGCGTCAAACAAACTGTTTCCATTCTCGACGAAAAGTCCGTCACCGAAAAAATCGTTTTCCTCTGCCCAATTTGGCTACTGTTTGTCCTGCTTCTTCTCATCTTTTGTGTCATTTTCTGGATTGCTACTCGAATAAAAACGCGTAAATAAGGAGTTATAAAATGCGAATCTTTCAATACAAAACTTTACTAGCTATGGCCGTGAGTACTGCCTTTTTCGGTGCACTATTCACCTCCGCTCCAGTTTTTGCGGACGAGCCCAAAGCAGTCGAGCTCCAAGTTTCACCCACCGCTCTCAATGTCACTATGCAAGGTGGTGAGGTAATCGAAGGCGATTCGGATTTATGTACAACGGTTGGTGAAGTTCACGGTTGCTATGTTGAAGTACAAAACAATAGCACCGAGCCACTTCGTGTTCATGTCTATGTTACCCCATACTCCATCACTAGCGAAGATAACGAGGCTAACTTCACTAATAACGACAACACCTATACTCAAATCGCTCGTTGGCTTAAATTAGATGATGGTAAGGGCAACTTTGGTAGCGATGCATATTATTCTATTGGTGCTGGCGAGACCAAGAATGTTCCGTTTCGCATTACTGTGCCTGACGACATCCCCGGCGGTATGCAACGTGCTGTGATTTGGGCCGAAGCAGACAAAGCTGAGAATAGCTCTGGTGGCATCGGTATCAACACTAATGCGCGCGCCGCAATCGCCGTTTCTGGTCGCTCAATTGGCGATGTGCGCCAAACTTCCGAAATTACCGACTATGGTTTCGACCGTTTCAAGGTTAGCGGCCCGCTCTCCGCTCATGCGACGGTGAAAAACACCGGCAACACCGACTTCACAATCAATTCCTACTACACGGCTAAAACTTTCTTCGGTAAAGTGCTGGAAGAAAAAACTGATGCCGTTGCTGCCTACCCAGACATTGAGTATCACCTCGAAATGAATTGGGAAAACACTCCCTACCTCGGTATCTTCCTCGTCAATTACAAAATCTCCACTGGCGCCGACGTTAAAGATGAAACCCGCATTGTTGTAATTATGCCAATTCCGATCCTACTTTTGATTATTTTATTGTTGACAGTGATTATTATCTGGATTATAATCATAATCAGAAAGCGCAAAGAGCGCAAAGCCCGTATGCTTGTTTAGGCTAAAACAGCGTACGAGTCACCGTAATACTATTGCGAGTAGTATTCTGCGAGACGGTTGCTCTAGGCGAATTCAAGACAAAAACTAAAAAGAAAGAGTGTAGAGTATGCAAAAGAGCAAAAAACATATTTTTGGGCTAGTTGGCCTGACTGTGGTCGGAGCAATGCTGGCTGCCGCTATTGCCTTGCCGTCGCCCGGTGCATCAGCGGCTGAAACTGACGTTAATGTTACCGTTCGGGTTGGCGAAGCGAGCCTTAGCGTAGCTTTCATTTCGCCCCAAGATGGTGCCGTTCTGACTAATCCCGATCTCGAAGTTAGCTCATCCTATAGCAAGGCCACGAAAATCGACTATTTCTTGAACTATACCAACAAAGATGGTCAAGACGTGCGCGTGCCAGTTGGCTCCTTCACTCCCACAGATGAAGATGGCGTACATAATTTCAGGCTTGACCTGCGACAATATGCTGGGAATAACAATTTCCGCCTCAGCACTATTGCCTATGGCGCAACCGGCGATCAGCGCGAAGACACCGTTTCTTTTCAATATCGTGTCATGAACGCTACCTACGAGGGTGTCGACGGTAAGGGTGACCCGCAAATTAAAGCGGAGGTTAGCACCGATGTAGACAAAGTCCAGATTCAAGTTTATGACAAAGATGGCAATCCAATTTTTGCCGACGAAGACGGCGCAGAACATCCAATCATTCTCACACGTGACCAAATCGACGCTGATGGCCGAGTTCTTATCACGCTACCGTTTGCCGAGTACGGCGTTGAACCCGGCGACTATACAACGGTATTAGTTAGTTATGACGCCAACGATAACATCATCTCCATCAACACCGTCGACTTCGCCTACGTTCTTCCTGGCACGCCCGATGTCCCAGATACAGGTGTCTTTATCGGAGACTTGAACATCTCGCGCTTCGATTACATCCTCACGGGTTTGATTGCTTTTGGCGCCGTTGCTGGCATGGCTATCTACCTGATTTGTCGCCGCAATCGTCATGACCGCTAGAATCGCGTAGCTGTCTTGATAGATATCGCTTAATATCACACGATAAAATACTAAACCACTTTCTTTTCGGCTGAGCGTCCTCTGGGCGCTCAGCTTGATTGTCGCAAGCATCGTAAGCCATCCATCCGCTCCCAACAAAAAAAGACGCCAAAGCATCTATTTTCCCAATAAAGTTTTACTAAACCGACTCCATCTAGTCTATTTGGTGGTCGATAGAGGACTCGAACCTCTGACCTTTTCTACGTCAAAGAAACGCTCTAGCCAACTGAGCTAATCGACCAGCCAGATAGACTGGACAAACCAATATAAAACTTTAACAATTTTCCACAACCCGGCAGGCTCGGATCGTCTCAAACTTGTAGATTTTGGTGAGTCGGGAGGGGCTCGAACCCTCGACACCGGGCTTAAAAGGCCCGTGCTCTAACCAACTGAGCTACCGACCCAAGTCTACGTTCTCCATTGTAACATAGTTTGCGCAAAAAATAAACCCCGTTTTCCACCCCAATTTTCTGTGCTATAATGATAAGAATATGAGTGAGAGTAAAAAACCAACGACCGAAGTGGTCGCCGACTATAATGGCTATGATTACAAAAAGATTTTCTGGGAAGATGCCGATCGCAAATATGAAGACTTAGCCGATCGTATGGCAGTGCGTCGACTTTTGCCGTCCCAGGTGGATAATTTTGTTGATATTGCTGGTGGTTATGGTCGTCTGGCGGATGAATATATCCCGCGCGCCAAAACTGCCACGGTGTTTGACTATTCAAAGACCGAGCTTGCCCAGGCGAAGGAGCTTTATGGCGACAAAATCAAGACCAAAGCCGGCGATATCTATAAGTTACCCTTTGACGATGCTAGCGTCGATGCACTGATTATGGTGCGCGCCACTCATCATTTCAAGGACATGCAGAAAGTTTCCGACCAGCTCTATCGCATTTTGAAGCCCGGTGGCGTTGCGGTGATTGAGGTCGCCAACAAGAAAACCTTGCCGAAAATGATGCGCTATTGGACTGGCAAATCCGACATCAATCCTTTCAGCCGCGAAGTTGCTCGTCTCAAAGAGCTCAATGCCGGTGAATTTTATAATTATCACCCCAAATATATCGAGGAAATTTTCAAACGCTCCGGTTTCCAGATTGACGAAGTGCTTTCGGTTTCCAACTTCCGTAGCGCGAAGCTGAAACAGATTTTTGGCACTAAAAACCTTGTCAAAATGGAGAAAACCGCCCAAAAACTCCTCGCGCCTATCCGTTTCGCGCCCTCAATTTACTACAAACTCGTCAAATAACCTCATCGAACCTCTCAAATAACGCTAAAATTATTAAAACGCTTGGATTTTTGCGAGAAATTCGTCAAAACTATTGACAAAACGCTCATGGTATGCTAATATGGAAGCATAGCCGTCGGACGCTAAGGTTTTTGATGAGCTAGTATCTATAAAAGGCCCAAAATCACAAAGTAAGCCTAATAATCCAGAACTCACTCAAGCCGTTCGTGGCTAAACTCGTTATCCGTCATCATTTTGTAAAGGAGGGGATATAAATGACGGGGAATCATGACACTAATATGTCAAAAACGGAGCGCGTAGAGGCTACTGCGCTACTAATCAAAGAGGTCGGCGAGCTTACGCCAGGCGAGCGTGCAAAACTTTATTTGCAAGTGCTGGCGCGGCTTTCGCAGTCTTTTCAGATTACGTATGATGGCGAAAGCCGCGCCGCCATGAAGTTTGTCGAGAACCTCATGGCACAAGCTGGTATAAAATTTACAGTATGCCCGGACATCCAGGTTACACCTGAGGTTCGTGCCAAACTTCACCCATTCCAGCAATCAGCCGGCGCGTTTTACCTGATTGATCGGTTATTCAAGGCTCAGCTCACCTATCTCGACACTGCCTCGGAAATGAAGGGCTTACTGAAGGACATCGAGGTCCGCGACAAAGAAATCGCGCGAATTTACCAAGAAGAGCATCAAGTTCCTATGCTAATCCGTTGGATTCGGCATTATTCCAATTTGCCGGAGCTGGATTTTCTTGGTAATCAAATCGACCAGGCAAAAATTCGCCTTCTCGACGCCAAGCAACAACTGCATTGCTCTATTAGGGCAATGCATAATTGCCTCGCCGAAGTGGTAGACAAGCGATACATGGTCGTAACCTTGCGCAGTCATGAGCAATACCCTGACGTTCAGGAATTTTTGACGTGGGCGGGAAAACACAACAGTTGGGCGTGCGACACTTTTTACGACCTGCCGGACGCCAAGCTTGGACTCATCCTGCGCCGTTCAGTTATCACCGAGCCGAGCTAATCGATAAGGCGCTGACCCAGCGATTTGTATGGCTAGCCATTAGAGCGTCTCAGCTCTTGAGCCGCTCTAACCAAAGTTCTTTATCAAAACAGCTCCCATCCGGGGGTTGATTTTGTATGTAATCTATGATTAAATTCATCAATTTGGTGGCGACCCCAGCTGGAATCGAACCAGCATTGTAGACTTAGAGGGTCTATGTCCTATCCGTTGAACGATGGGGCCACATCTCAATTTTAACACAAAAATGTACCACCCGCTAGAGTGATACATTTATAACATATTTCACAAAGAAGTCAATGGTGACCTCTGCGGGAATCGAACCCGCGTTGCCGGGATGAAAACCCGGTGTACTAACCGTTATACTAAGAGGCCAATACCCCCATTCTACCAAAACTTCCTCAATCCGTCAACAGTTAGTACAGCCGGGTGTCAGCGTTTCTAGCGCGCCATCTTACTGATCCCATCCGCCAAATCGGTCGGCAAAAGAATCACAGTTTTCTGTGAAGGATCAGTGCTAATCTTCTCCAGCGTCTGCAAAGTACGGATATTGATACCGCCCGGCGTCCGCGCCAGCATACTTGCCGCTTCGGCCACCGCTGCCGCCGCGCTCTTTTCACCTTCTGCCGAAATAATCGCCGCTCGGCGCTCGCGCTCAGCTTCAGCCTGTTTAGCCATTGCCCGCTTCATGTCTACCGGCAACTCAATATTTTGCAAACGTACACTCTCGATATCGATCCCCCACTTATCAGTCTGTGCATCGACAATTGCTCGAATTTGTTGCGAAATTTCATCCCGCTTCGACAAAATCTCGTCCAGGTCAAAATTACCCGTCACATCGCGCAAAGCAGTTTGCGCAAAAGTGCTAGTCGCATAGCGATAATTCGTCGTCTCAAGTACTGCCTTCCCAGCATCAATCACCCGCGCATACACCACCGCATCCACGTTAACCGTTACGTTATCTTTCGTAATCACTTCTTGCTTATCAATATCCATCGGCGTCGTCCGAATATCGACCTTGCGCATCTTATCAATGTAAGGAATAATCACTCGAAACCCCGGATTCAATGTGCGCGAATATTTTCCCAACCGCAGCACCACGCCGCGCTCGTATTGGTTGATGATCCGAATCCCCGGAATCACAATTGCTAAGACGATGATTAATAATAACACTAAGATTACCATAAAAACTCCCAATTACTTTCCCAAATTATACCACGTCGAGCGTACAAATAAAACACACTATTCTGGTGCTTTGACCTAAACCAATCTCAAAATCCCCCTAAAGTTTCTGACATTCCCAAAAAACTTCCGTCCGAAAATCTTCCGGTCCATAAGGCGCTTCTGGATAAAACCTCACTCCAGTCCGGTTCGTGTTGCAAGAATAACGCGCATTCGAGAAAAACACTGTTTCATTGCGATGTGCTTGATTATTGTATAATAAAATTTGGCGCAAATAAGTTGTTGCGACGCCCGACTTGGTCAGACCAGACAAGGCTTCCTCCGCATTTTGGTTCGTTCCTAGCAACCGTGGATACAGATAAGTCGAATAATACTCCTTCGCGAGCTCATCCATCTTGTGCTCCGCCTGACGCTGTGGGTCAAAAATCGCCTGCACAGAGAGTGCCGTCACTACCGACAAACTTGCTACCGCCAAAATCACTACCAAAATCTTCTTTTCCATTGTCATCGTGAATTTAGCTTTTTTGATTCTCATAACTTACCTCCATTTTACCATAAACTTCTTCAAAATATGCGCAAAAACCCAGCAAAATATCAAAGCAACCGACAAAAATACTCTGTCCACCTCTACCATCTAGCGCCAAGATGTGTTATACTAAAAAAATGAGCAATTTATTTAAACGTACAAAGACTTTGGCCACTATTGGCCCCGCTACTGATAGCGCAGAAATGATTGACAAACTAATCGCCGCCGGTCTCGATAACTGTCGCCTCAACTTTTCGCACGGTTCTTACGAGAAAATGGACGAGTTCATCACTTGGATTCGCCAGGCCGCTAAGAAGCATAATCGCCATGTCGCAATCGTCCAGGACCTCCAGGGCCCGAAAATCCGCCTCGGCCAAATCAAGGACAACTATCTTGACATTAATGAAGGTGATAATATTATACTTGACTACGCCGTGAAAGAACACGATGGTGGCTTGACTTTACCAGTGCAATATAACCTTGCAGCTAAGGTTAAAGTCGGCGAACCGGTCTACATTTTCGATGGCAAAATCCGTACTCATGTTCAAGAAATCGTTTCCGATACCGCCATCCGCCTTACGGCCGAGAACAAAGGTTTCGTCAATAGCAACAAAGGTCTCAACCTTCCCGACACCGACTTTGGTGGCGACATTTTCCCAGAGAAAGACATTCGTGACCTCGATTGGGGTGTGACACGTGATTTCGATTATGTTGCGCTTTCTTTCATCCAAAAAGCCGAAGATATTATCACCTTCCGCAAAATGCTAAAAGAGCGTGGTTCTGCGGCGAAAATCATCGCTAAAATCGAGACTAAAACTGCCGTCATGGATGATCGGCACCTCGAAGATATCGTGAAAGCTACTGACGCCATCATGGTTGCCCGTGGAGACATGGGTTATGAAGTTGGCGCCGAGATTGTGCCAGTTGTTCAGCGCAAATTAATCAAGATGTGCCGCGAACATTCCAAAATTTGTATCGTTGCAACCCAGACCATGGCTTCAATGGTCGACAACCCGATGCCGACCCGTGCCGAAGTCAGCGACGTGGCGAACGCCGTAATCCAGGGCGCCGATGTTGTCATGACTTCCGAAGAAACTGCCATGGGTAAATACCCGGTCGAGACAATCCAGGAAATTTGCAAAGTAATTAATTATGTCCAGGACCACGTCGAAACTACGCCAATCCCGCACGATCCGCAGAGTGACAACCCGGATTATGATGCTATCGCCGAGGCTGCAGCCAGTATCGCTGAGCACGTTGATGCCGATGCTATTATCTGCCAAACTGCCTCTGACCGCACTGCTCGAGCTATGGCCGCCCAGCGCCCCGCTTTACCGATCTATTCCGTTACGCCAAACGAACGTGTCGCTAACCAACTTTCTTTGGTTTATGCCAACCGTGCTTACGTCCGCGAATATAGCCCCGAGTTTGGCTTTGATCTTGCGAAAGAGCTCAAGGAGTCTGGCGTTTTGACACCTCGCGAGGGGCGCGATTATGTCGAAGTAGTAATTGTTTCAGGTGACAAAGATGTCGCTGGCACCGATACAATTAAAATGCGCCGTATCTAAGCCCAACAAGACAAAATATCAGAAGTGTTGTAATTTTTACAACACTTCTCCAGGAGGTAATTTATGTTCCAAAAAAAGACCATTCGTGATATCGAGGTGCGCGGACGTACAGTTCTAGTGCGCACGGATTATAATGTTCCGCTAACCCTTTCACTAGTCGATCAATCAGTCGAAATCACCAGCGATTTTCGTATTCGCGCCAGTCTGCCAACCATCAATTATCTCCTGGAGCATGAAGCCGATAAAATTATCCTCATCTCTCATCTTGGCCGACCGGACGGCATTGAAGAGAAATCCTCCTTGCGCCCGGTAGCCTTGCGCTTAGCCGAACTTCTACCCGGTATCTCGGTGAACTTCGTCGACGCTAAGTTGGGCGCAGAGACTTCGGCTGCCCTCGAAGATTTACCGAGCGGCAGTGTAGTTTTGCTTGAAAATCTCCGTTTCGACCCGCGTGAGGCTGAGAATGATACCGAATTTGCTCGGCTGTTAGCCGATTCTACCGGTGCCGACCTTTTCGTTCTGGACGGTTTTGGGGTTAGCCATCGTGCGGTTGCT
Source organism: uncultured Candidatus Saccharibacteria bacterium (assembly GCA_948435375.1). Classification (GTDB taxonomy): domain Bacteria; phylum Patescibacteriota; class Saccharimonadia; order Saccharimonadales; family Saccharimonadaceae; genus Nanosyncoccus. The sequence goes on along the minus strand of CAOJGQ010000003.1, from coordinate 23,309 downwards.
TCGACCGTGGCAATTACGCAGTTTTTGCCGGCCGTGGCGGGTCTCCTGGTCGAAAAAGAAGTTTCCACCCTTGAACAAGTTCTACACGATCCGCCCCGGCCTTTTACGGTAGTGGTTGGTGGTGCTAAAGTCGCCGACAAGCAACCTCTAATTGACGAATTTTTGCCCATTACCGACCAAATTTTAGTCGGCGGGAAGATTGCCGCTGATGGTTACGCTAGTGAAAATCCTAAGATCTATGTTGCTGATGATTTTGATACGAATAGCGCAGGCGAAAAACTTGATATTGGACCCGTGGCAACCACAGAATTTATCAATAAGCTCAGCAATATGAAAACCGTGCTCTGGAATGGTGTTCTCGGCAAAGTTGAAGACCCAGCTTATGCAACTTCTTCGACCATTCTCGCCAAAGTTTTGGGCGAGGATCGCACTATCACTTCTGTCATTTGCGGCGGTGATACGACCGGTTTTGTCGAAAATCTCTGTGCCGAAGACGAAAACCTCCAGTTTTCGCTTGTTTCCACTGGTGGTGGCGCCGCACTCGAGCTACTCGTCGGCAAAAAACTCCCCGGCCTTGAAGCACTAGAAGACAAGTAGATAATGGCCGCCTCTTCTTTAGAGCTCCAACACCCCAATCCGCCCATCACTTTGGTTGGCGCGTCGCGGCTCCACTTTGCCGTAGTGCAAAGCATCCACGTTTGCCGCTAAATGTCGGGCGAGCGCTGCCTGTGCATTGCCAGCATTTTTTGCTTCACCTTTCCAGATTTGTAGCACCGGTTCCTGCAGCGCTCGCCCAAACGCGAAGCTCACCGGCCAAGGGAACGGCGAATTTTGTTCAATCGCGGTCAAATTCTTAGTCGCCGTTTTCGGCTCCTGCCCCCCGCCGAGTAGACACACTCCAGCCACGTATCGCGGCATCGCGTGCCGCAAGATTGCCGCCGTTGCCATGCCGACCTCATTCGCTAGCGCCTGTCGTTCGGCGCCTTGCCCCGCAGTAATCATGTTGCATTTCAGGATACAACCCGCCAGGTCAACTCTTCGCTCATCCAATTTTTCAAACACCGCTGTGAGCACCCGTACTGTTGTATCCATATCCTGCTCAATCGAAAAATCGCCCTCGGTCAAAACTTCTGGCTCAATCATTGGCGTCATCCCCGCCAGCTGACATTCTTTTGCAAAAGTTGCCAAATCTTCCGCATTCCGCTGTATGGCAAAAAAGCTCGGTCGATCCTTACTAATCCGAAAAACCGCTCGCCATTTCGCAAATCGAAACCCTTTCGTAAAATAATGTTGTAACTTTTCTGACAATCCTTCCAGCCCCAAAGTGTATTCTTCGCCAGTCTTCGACATCTTCGCTAGACCTTTGTCAACTTTAATCCCTGGAATAATCCCTTTATTCACCAAATAGTCCGTGAAACTTACGCCATTTTTCATTTTTTCGCGCGTCGTCGTTTCCGACAAAATCACCCCGCTCACCGCGTCCTTCAACCCCGGCGTCGTTAGCAGGAGTTCACGATATTCTTTGCGCCTCTCGTCGCTCGTCTCAATCCCGAATTCCTGAAAGCGTTTCGCCAAAGTCTGATTTCGTTCATCAATTGCCAGAATCCCCTTATGCCCCGTCATCAATGATCGCGCTACCAGCCGCACGTTGTGCCGCTTGTCGAACTCTTTTTGCGCCAATTCCTGCAATTTCTCCGCCGCGAGCGACTCCTGCAGGCTGGCGTTCTCCGCATTCAATTTCCCCCAGAGAATCGCGTCCGCCAGCGTTCCGCCCACCGCAATCACCCCCAACACCGTCGCCGCAATCGTGCTATAAATCGTTAGGTGCGTCATCGTATCAGCGTGTTCCAGACTCCAACTTTCCTCCGCATCACCAAAATAAATCTTCCTTGGCGTCAAATGACAAACCAGCTGCGTGTTCGGCTTGTCCGGCTCAATTTTGTCCACAATTTCATCTTTCCCCCGCAGCAGCGGCTCCTCTTCCAGGAATAACACATCCGCCATCTCGGCCAAGCGCTGGCCCGCCGGCGATTGACGCTTCTCAAGATGCACCGCCAGCTTCGTCCCCTGGGCAAATTTCAAAAAGTTTGCAATTTCATCCACCAGGCGCGGCGAAACCGTCGTTGACCGGTCGACAAACAACCATTCCGGCGTACCCTGTGACGCCCCCGGCATCGTCCAATCCGTCGCCTTGCGCTGACTCGGCACAAAATAAGCAATATCATTACGCCGACAGAAGATATAACGATAATCCGCCGGCGCCCCCACGCCATTCAGCTCGCCGTTCTGATATTCCACGCTCGAACCGAGGATATTCGCCTCAATCCCCATTTTCCCCAGCACCGACAGCGAGACAGCCGCTCCGCCATACACGCTCGTGCGATGATAAAACGGATGCGACGCCCCGTCAAACCCCAGCTCTAGCCAACTCACTCCCTTATCATCACGCTCAAAATGATTCCCCCGCTCATCCAGTTTCAGATAAACATCTTTCAAAACATTCCCAATAATCAGAATCTTGCTCATACTCCCAGTATACCACAAGAGGAATCAGAAAGGCAGGGAATCAGCCATTTTTCAAAATCCATGAAAAAGACCGCGGCTAAACCGCAGTCTCCTCCATCTTGCTAAAATCATCATACGCCAAAAGTCATCCCGCGCGCTAAATTTCATACTTTCTTGTATTTTTCAGTGGCCGTAACACCTCCTTGACGACGTAGCACTCGTCGAACGTATCACCCTTGCAATAGTACGGATAATATTTTACTCCGCTATCACCATCACGATACATCGTCAGGACGTTACGCCCTTCGTGCCACTCTGGCCGGAACGTGAATTCCTCGGCTGCCACAATATTGCGCCGTATCGGGTCAACGAGCATAGGCAAATCAATACACAGCGCGAAGCTGGGCTGTAGTTTAGTATTGGCCGCCCAGAGTTCAATCACGAACTCATCCTTCCGACGAGTACTTTCAAATAGCAGTTTAAGCTCCCCACCCTTATATGACGGTGAGATTCTGAAGCCGGTCAACTTCCACTCCGTGCCGCCAGACAAGACTTCCTTGATCTTGCCCTTTCTCGGCGTGCGATGACCTTCTCGGTCATCAATATAGGCATCGGTCGCTATCGCGGTAAGATCTTCCTCCAAGGTCGTCGTTTCTGTATGCTCGACCATAACCTCAATCCCACAGGGAGCGCCTATATCCTTTCGCGCCTCAAAGTTTACCAGCTTCACATTTTCTTGTAACATAATTCTACCTCCTCCCCCGGCTCTTGCCGGGTCTCCTATTTTGTTGTCGTGTCATTGCTCATATCCGCCAAAATTTACAAGCTACTTGTAAATTTGTTTACTAATTCGTAAACAAAACCCTTGATTAAGGGTCAAAATCATGGCTTAGATATGAACAAAATCCACGACAACCTTCTAGTCGAGAAGGTTTAGCAAGATGGTAACGTGCACGAGGTTTTTTCACCTCACACCACCATTGTATCACAGATTAGGAACGAAGTCAATACTTTTATGCTATTTAGGGATTTTTGCTAACTAAAAACCATAATTTACCTAAAAGTCCACATTTTCTAGCAAAATATGAAAAAACTATTGACAATTTCAGTTCCATGTGCTACAATGGTAGTGTCCTCAGCATGATCGAGTAGGTATCATCTGCTTAGCGGAGAAGGTCCGCGTGATCATGGTCGCAGATTTGTGCCTGAGGCACGTCATCAAGCTAGAGTCCACGGACAATCGGTCCACTCTAGTAGCAGAAAACGCATGAACTGTGGTAACACGTTCAAAAAACGGGGGCGTTAATGCGAAGTTTTGCTACCGAAAGTCTAGTCGGCAGAAAACTTGATGACAAACGTGGTTCAACCGACGTAACGGGTTGGCGGTATGGATCGCGCCAAGGTGGCGATGTCCACCGTGCGGGCGCAGCTGGTGTCGTAAGGCGTTACTGTCAGACGTGCTGCAAAGATACGCACATTCGGGGTCAAACCCCACCAGGATTCGACCCTTGAGGTTAATCCCTGAGGCTTCTGCCTCATTTGATCCGTGTCGGCGTGACCTAAGTGTCTATAGGGCTCGGCCCCGCGGCGGATTTGAACGCGCCAGATGGGGCGCAGCGCACTAAATGGTGCAACGGAAATTTTAACCCATCGAGTCCTGCGCAGGACTACCCAGTATGGCCTAGCTTTTCGAAGCTGGGCCTCTTTCATTATTAGGCCAAAATAAAATAGCTCGACCAGAAACCTTCTCGTCGAGCTATGCTTTTATGAACTTATACTCTTATCTGGCTAGCGTATCCTCATACGCTGCCAGACGCCAGCCATCAGACCCTCTTAGCGCACTTCCACTCGCACTCGTGGCACACTGCGACCAGAAAAGTGGGTCTTTTTCGTCTTCACGAAGGTCACTACTCCATCTTTTGCGGCGTGAATCGTAAAATTGCGGCTCATATAAGTCCCTGGGCCAGCAATCTTCGTAGCGCCTGTTTGGCGCACCAAAACTTCGCCATTGCGAACTTTTTGACCACCAAAGCGCTTGACGCCGAGCCTTTGGCCTGCATTATTGTGGATATTTTTGGCGGTACCGCCTGCTTTGACGTGCGACATGCTATTTCTTCCTTAAAACTATTATTTCTCTGGCTACAACTTGCCCATCGCGATGATACAATAGGTCACCTTGTCCCAGGTTTCTAAATCTCTTTACATTATAGCCCAGATTTTCTATTTCGTCAAGAATATTCAGCCGATCATAATGACCGTCGGGTCGGAGCCACGCCGGCATAGCTAGAGCCGCCGGCGTGCCGGCCTCGATCTGGACGCTCAAATTGCGCAGGAAACCCAGCACCACCGCTTTACAAAACTGCTTTTCCTGCTTCAGTTTGATCTCGGCCGGAGCCTGCGACATCGGCTGACCAAGGAACAACTCGGAGGCGACGGCCTGAATCGGCGACTGCCACTGAAAGCTCGTCGCATCACCCTGCTCTACCTCGATCTGCTTTAGACTAATACGCGCGCGAAAACTTGGATTACTCACTGATGGCCGAGAAAGGCTATCCGAGCCTTCTCGATTGGCGACCAGCCACTCCAAATTCTTCCGTGAATATTCGACCATCCGCGCATCGAGATCGGTGCCATAGGGCTGATACCCCATTAGAGCTGCCTCCTGTAACACTACGCCCGTGCCACAGAACGGGTCGAGCAGGCGCGTCTCGGCGGGTAATGGCCCGCAAAGGTTGATCAAAATTTGTGCCAGTTTCGGCGGTAGCATTCCAACCTTTGCATCACGGGCCGGTCGCGCCCGGTCGCGCATGGTATAATCATCAATATTTTGTACCCCAATCACCCGATAAAACTTCTTGCCATTTTTCAGAATTTCCACGCGATTTGGCCGAAAAAGTTGATTATGAAAGCTAGTCGCGCTCGACAAAACCGTGGATTTATTCGGCACCACACGCACACTATAACCGTTTTTTACCAAAAGCCGTTTCAGCTTAAGTGCCTCGCCCTGTGCCCGAAAAGGGGACGCTCCGCGCGAAAAATCTGACACTCCAAGCACGATTTTGTGGTCCGTCGGTAAAGTTTTCAAAAACTCCGTCAGCGGCTGCGAAATCTCCTCCGCCAGCTTCAGAGCCCCTCCGAGTCGCCGAATATCCGGCGACTCACCGTCGCGCATGAGCAGCATCCCCCGACCCGGCATATGCTCGCGCGAATGCTCGCCCACCTCAAATTCTGCCAGTTCTGGCGTCAAAAAGCGCACATTTTCAAACAAACTCTCCAACTCTGCCATCGAAATGAACGGCTGACGCCCCAAGACCGCAACATATTTTTTCATAGTATAATTATATCATAATCTTGCCGCGTGCCTAAGTAGTCAATATGACAACTTAGTCATTTTGCCCGCCAAAAACGTGCTATAATATACGATGAAAGGAAATTTGATGTTCAGGAAAAATCTCACGGTCGTTACTCTTATTTTGGTAGTCTTCGTGGTTTGGGCTGCCCGTGATCAAATATTTGAAGCTGTCAATTATCTCGCGAATACTAATCTTTTCTTCGTGCTACTTTTGATTCCGGAACAATTATTTATGTACTATTGTGCGGGCCAAATGTTTTTCTCCTACATGGCAGCCAAAGCTCGCACCACCGAAAATCGCCCCGCCAAAAAGCAAGATGATAATACTAAAAGTTTCTCCTCCTGGCTACTCGCGCGCATTTCCTTCGAGCTCAACTTCGTCAATCATGCCATCCCGAGTGGTGGTTTTGCTGGGCTGGGGTATATTACCTGGCGTCTCAAAGCTTTCGGCTCATCCGCTGGTCAAACTAGTTTCATGTACGCCCTGCGCTATGTGATTACCATCTTGGCCAACCAAGCCCAGACCATTATTGCGATTATCGCATTAATGATTGTCGGCGGGATTTCCGACGGTGCTTGGTGGGTAATCGGTCTTACCAGCCTAGTTTGTGTCGGTGTTATCTTGGGAGTTGTCGCTATCATCCTGATTGCGAGTAGCAAAAAACGTATCGCTTGGTTTGCTAAAACGATTACTAAATTCGCCAATACTTGTGTGCGCAAGCTCACCTTTGGCCATAAGCGCCAAGTCCTTCAGCTCGAAACGGTCGAAACTTATTTCCTCGATATCTATAAAGACCTCGCGACCGCTCAAGCAAACAAAAAAATTCTCGTCCATCCAATCATTTGGGGTGTAATTTATAGCTTCCTTGAAGTAGCAACTTATTGGCTAGTTGGAATTAGTATGGGGCATCCTGAGATTCTTCCGCAGATTATGATTGCTGAAGCGGTTGCGTCAGTAATCGGCGCAGTCATGCTGACGCCCGGCGGTGTCGGTGGATACGAAGGCGCAATGATTCTCTTCATGAGCGCGCTTGGTGTCGATGCTGGTCTCGCCACGGCCGTTGTTATCACTACCCGTATGGTGGTTTTGGTCGGAACAATTGTCAGCGGTTATGGCTTCTACCAAAATGCCATTTCCAAGATTGGTAAAGCTGAACGTGTCAAAATTATGCAAGAAGTGGACAAATAGTGGCGATTGACGATTACGTCGCTAGCCGCCCGCCGGCCGAGTTGCTTACCTATACAGTCACAGAGTTTATCGATCACTGTAATTTAGCTCTCGAGCAAACTTTCCCCCTTGTCTATATCGAAGGTGAAGTCTCAAGTTTTAAGATTAACCAAAAAAAGTGGGTCTTTTTCGATCTCAAAGAAAATGATCAGACTTTGAGCTGTTTCTTGCCAATTTCCCGGCTCACCTTTCCGGTTGCTGACGGCATGAAAGTGCGCGTCCGTGCCATGCCAAAACTCACTCGCTGGGGGAAATTCTCTCTCGTGATTGATCGTATTATTCCGCTCGGGGAAGGGAATTTGAAGAAAAGTCTCGAACTTTTGCGCCAAAAGCTGATGCGTGAAGGACTTTTTGACCCGAATAAAAAACGCACCCTACCCACCGTTATCCAGACAATTGGCGTGATTTCGTCAGTCGATGCTGCTGGCTACGCCGATTTTCTCAAAATCCTCAACGCTCGTTGGAGCGGGCTCCGCATTATTACCGCCCATGTCCAAGTTCAGGGTCTTTCAGCTCCTGAGCAAATTATCCGCGCTCTGCGATATTTTAACCAATCATCCGATGTCGATGTGATTGCTATTTTGCGCGGTGGTGGTAGTGCCGACGACCTTGCTGCTTTTAACGACGAAGAGCTTGTGCGTAGTATTGCCGCCAGTCGCATCCCAACTATCACTGGTATCGGTCACGAGGTTGACGAAAGCTTAGCTGACCTTGCTGCCGATCTGCGCGCTTCTACTCCCTCGAACGCCGCTGAACTCCTTACGCCCGACAAAATAGCCGTCGTCCACCAGGTCAAAACCGATATAACTCGCATCTTTACCGAGCTAAATCGCCATTTTCAGGACGCGGAAACGGCAGTTGAAGACGAAACTAATGATATTACAGCATACTTACTTCAAAAAATCAAAGACACTTCGTTCAAAGTCACTGACCAGACGCGCTTGCTTGACAGTATGAATCCCGAACAGGTCCTAAAACGTGGCTATGCGCTTTTAACAGGCAAATTATCACCCGGCGCGTCAATCAATTTGACTACTTATCAATTTAATATTCAAGCGGAGGTTAAAAATGTCCAAAAAAGATCCAAAAACTAAAGCTAATCCTTCCCGTGCGGTTTCGTCAGTATCAACTGAAAAACATAACTCGCCGATTTCTGCCAAACTTGCCCAGCTCGATGAGCTAACCAACTGGTTCTATAGTGATGAATTTTCTCTAGACCAAGCTCTCACTAAATATCAAGCTGCCACCACGCTTGCTACTGAGATCCAAAACGACCTCAATGAACTACGCAATCAAGTCGAAGTTCTACGTAAGGACTTTACAAAGAAATAAGTATTGATATATAATAACATACATGCAAGCACAACCAACTTCTTCTGGCAGCATGGTCGCTCGTAACCCTAGCCCAGCTTCTGCTTTTGCTCCCGCCGCTCCCGGGGCAACCCCTGGCGTACCGCCGGCTAATGGAGCTGGAGGCGCTAGCGCTGCTGGCGCACCTTTGACTGCTGCACCCGTGCCATCTCCTTTTAAACCCAAACGTTCGCGCGTCGAGATTATCAAAACTATTACTATAGTTATTTTAAGTATCCTGACGGTAACGTTTTTAGGGCTTTTTGTTTGGAAGTTTATTGAATGGAACAATGCCAAGACCGATGTCGATGGTCAAATCGATGCTGCAGTCGCTCAAGCCGTCTTCGATAACACCGCGAAGCTCGAAAATGAGTTTGTTGAGCGCGAGAAATACCCTTATAAGACTTTCGCCGGTCCAGGCGACTACGGTAGTCTAAGTTTCGAATATCCCAAAACCTGGAACATTTACATTGCTAAGGATGCCGCGGCTGGCGGCGACTTTGAGGCTTATTTGAACCCAGGCGAGGTCTTACCGGTCAATGCTCAAAATATTAACGCTTTGCGCGTAATCATCCGCGACAATGCCTTTGATAATGAGGTCAAACGTTACGAAAGTTATGTCAAAAATGGTAAAACCGTGCTTTCTACTCGCAATGTTGGCGGCACGCTCGCCAATGTCTATACCGGTGAGCTTATGAATAACATCCAGGGTATCCTCGCCGCCTTTAAATTGCGCGACAAAACTGTACTGATTCAAACCGACGCTATGCTTTTCTCGGAAGAATATTACAAATTACTCGATACAGTTAAGTTCGTCGAATAATCTTCCCCACATCCTCCACGTGTTATAATAGAGCTATGTCTGTGGAGGTAAACGGAATTTTGGTGGCTGCGCATGAGCTCAAAGCCCCGCTCAGTCTTATGCGCCAGTTAGCTTTGTCGCTCGAGCTTGCACCTGCAAAGGACCAGTCTCGTATCAAGTCGCAACTAGTCGGCGTTTCGGAACGCGCCCTCCGCCAAGTGAATGATTTAACCAAAATTGCTCGCCTTGAAGAAGGCTTGTTCGTAATGGAACCGGTTAGTGTGCGCGGCGTCTGTGAATCTGTCTGGCGCGAAATCTCCGAACTTTATCGATTTGAAGGGCGTCAACTTCGCCCGATTTACGCCAATCGTCAAAAGCTCGCCGTTGCCAATCGCGATTTATTGTACAGCGTTATCTATAACTTTTGCGCCAATGCTCTGCATTATTCCGACACCGAAACTGCTAGTCAGCTTTCGGTCCGCGATTATCATGGCCAGATCCGTGTCAGTGTACGCGATTTTGGCCCGGCTTTGCCCTTCAAAATTTGGCAAAATCTCCACTCGCGTTCGCTCGAACAACCCACCGACATCGCCATGCGCCCCGGCAGTTCGGGCTTGGGGCTCTATATCGCTAGTCAATTTTCCCGCCATATGCATGCTAAGATTGGTGCTATTCGTCACCGTGACGGCACGAGTTTCTTTATTGATTTACCGATTTCGAAACAAGCCAGTCTCTGGCCGGTTTAGCCATAAGGAGCGTGTCCTATAATGCCTACAACTTCAATTTCTGCCACCAAATCAGCTAATTCGTCCTCACAAATTTCCGCGGAGCAACCTCACATTTTCATTATTGAGGACGACAATATCATGGCTGAATGCTTGGCACGTGCTTGCCAGGATATGCGCTGTACGATTTTTCACGACGCAATTAGTGCCATGGCGACGCTCGGTGATAATCTCCCAGACCTGATTTTGCTCGACGTGCTACTGAGCGGTCCTGACGGTTTTACCTTCCTCAACGAGCTTATTTCTTATCCTGATACCGCTGCAATTCCGGTGATTCTGGTTACGTCGTTGACTCTCAACACGACCAATCTAGCGCATTATGGCGTGCGGGCGATATTGTTCAAGGAGACCATGACTCCTCAGGAAATCCTATCTACCGTGCGGGGCATATTGTATCCGGAGAGGAAATAAATGCCTTCTCAACCTCTTCGTACTCAAGCTATTGTCCTGCGCCGCACTAACTACGGCGAGTCTGACCGCATTTTGAACCTTTTGACGCCAGAAGGTCGGGTCGATGCCATGGCAAAAGGCGTGCGCAAAGAAAAGTCAAAGCTCGCCGGCGGCATCGAAATTTTTTCGCTTGCCGACGTTGTGGTACATTTTGGGCGTTCGTCGCTGGGAATCCTAACTAGTGCTAAGATGCTCCATTTTTACTCAAACATTATGACCGATTTGCCGCGTCTCGAGCTAGCGTCGACTTGCATGAAATGCCTTTATAGCGCGGCCGAACAAGTCGCAAACGCCGAATATTTTCAGATTTTGCAGCAAGTTTTGGCTGGTTTGGACCAAAATTTGCCGATTTTGCTGGTCGAAACTTGGTTTTGGCTTAATCTAGCCCGAGCGAGTGGTGAAGAAGTTAATCTCATATATGATATAAATGGTCAGAAATTAGACGCCAAAATGGCTTATTTTTGGCAAAAAAGCGAAAAATCGCTCCAATTTAACCCGTCTGGTGATATAAAGGCGCACGAAATCAAGCTCGCTCGTCTCATGCTCGAAAAGCCGCTCAAGACCATCGCCCAGATTGACCAAATTGAGGACTATTTGCCGCCACTCTTGCATTTGGCGCGCAGTTTTCACTAAAACCGAACCCTTCCTAATCCACAAGGTTATGCAGCCAAGGGCAAACCATGGTATAATAATAATTATGAATCGAGTTCCGCTCGCCGAGCGCATGCGCCCGCAAAGTTTAGATGATGTTATTGGTCAATCAGCCATTATTGGCGATGGTAAGATTTTGACTGAAATTGTCAAGAAGGGCGAGCCAGTCAACTTGATCTTTTGGGGGCCACCCGGCACTGGCAAAACCACCATGGCGCGTATTTTGGCGCACGAGTTCAAGGCTGACTTTGTCGAAATCTCCGCTGTTACGGCGAAAAAGAAAGATGTCGAAGATGTGGTCGAACGCGCCAAAGTCAACTGGAACCTCAAGACGCGCACTTTGCTCTTCGTCGACGAAATTCACCGTTTTAACAAGGCTCAGCAGGATGCCTTTTTGCCACATGTCGAATCTGGTCTCATCACTTTGATTGGGGCCACCACCGAAAACCCCAGCTTCGAAGTGATCTCGCCGCTCCTCTCGCGCTCCCGAGTCGTCCTCGTCGCGCCGCTTGATCGGAGCGGGATTCTTGAAGTGCTGGGCCGAGCGGTCGAGGCTGAAGGTGCCGAAAAACGCGTGTCCGAGGAAGCGCTGGAGTACATCGCCGATCTTTCGGCTGGTGACGCCCGCTCGGCCCTGGGCGACCTCGAACTTGCCCTCAGCCTTGCCGACCAAGTCGACAAGGCGGTCGTCGAGGTCGCCGTCGGCAAAAAAATGCCTCTCTATGACAAATCTGGTGATTATCATTACGATAATATTTCCGCTTTCATTAAGTCCATGCGCGGCTGTGACGTTGACGCCACGCTATACTATCTCGCCCGTATGGTCAAAAGTGGCGAAGACCCGAAGTTCATCGCCCGCCGCATGGTAATTTTTGCCTCCGAAGACATCGGCCTCGCTGGCAACGGCGCGCTGGGTCTTGCTGTCAGCTGTTTCCAGGCCATTGAACGCGTCGGTATGCCCGAAGGCGGCATCATCCTGAGTCACGTCGCCGTCGCGCTCGCTAAGTCTAAGAAAAACCGTGATACTTATAATGCCTGGGCGCGTGCGCAAGCTGTTGCCGAGAAAAGTCTCGGTTGCCCAGTACCGACTTGGCTGCGCAACGCGCCGACAAAGCTGATGGAAGAACTCGGTTTTGGCAAAGGCCAAAAGTGGGAAGCCGGCTTTCATCTCGACAAATCTTATCTGCCTGAGGCCGTTCAAAATGAAAAAATTTTCCAAGCAAACAAACCCAGTGCTCAAAATTAAACTTTAGCACCAATCGACCGGCGTAATAAACTTCTACCCATTACTACTTTCAGCCTGCATAAAATGTTGTAAATTTTACAACATTTTTACCCTAATTTTAATTTTCTTGAGATAGCATTGTCAAACATAATCATTTTTCCAAAATCATGTAATTTTTACAACATTATTTCGCCTCTAGTCGCTCAAAAATGCTCAAAAATCGATTAGAGAAGGCTGAAAAAATCGCCAAATAAGCACAAAAATCTTATTGACACACTACATATAGCGTCTTAAAATAGTAACAAGACACTACATATAGTGTCAGGCAATAGAATAACAAAAGAAACAAAAACCAAACCATAAAAATATCAATGAGGAGGTAATATTTTTTATGTTCAAAAAAATTGTGAAACGAGATGGCAAAATCGCAAACTTCGATCCGGAAAAGATCACTGAAGCGATTGCAAAAGCTGGCTTAGTGACCGAAGAATTTAAGCGTGATCGCGCGAAGCAGCTTTCTGACAAAGCTATCAAACGCATGGAGAGCGGAATCAAACAGCGCACACCGAGTGTCGAGCAAATCCAAGACATCGTTGAACAGGTCCTGATGGAATCAGCTTTCAAGCGCACCGCCAAAGAATATATCACTTATCGTCAGGAACGCAACCGCGTGCGTGAAGCCAAGAGCAACTTGATGAATATTTATAAGACCATCGCCATCGCTGATGCCTCGGAGGATTCTGATGTCAAGCGTAGCAATGCTAACGTCGACGGCAACTCCGCCATGGGGAAAATGCTCCAGTTCGGCGCGGAAGGCTCGAAAATCTTCACTAAAACACTCTTGATGAAGCCAGAGTTCGCGGCGGCGCATGATAATGGCGAAATTCACGTTCATGACCTTGACTTTTACGCTACCGGTACTTTGACTTGCTGTCAGACTGATCCGTTAAAACTGTTCGAAAACGGCGGCTTTAACACCGGTCATGGACATCTGCGTACTCCTAACAGCATTGGTAGTTATGGCGCTCTCGCCGCAATCATTCTACAAGCTAACCAAAACGAGCAACATGGCGGTCAGTCTATTCCGAACTTTGACTATGCTATGGCGCCTGGCGTCGATAAAAGTTTCCGCAAAGCCCTCAAAATTGGCATCAAAAACTACGAGAAGTTCACCGGCAAGGAATTGAAGACTAAAATTCCGGAAGATTTGGCTTATGGTGATGAAAAAGCGCTCAAAAAACTCAAAATCCCCGAAGAAGTGGTCGAAACCGCTAACGAAGATGTCGAACGCCAGACGTTCCAAGCCATGGAGGGCTTCATTCACAATCTTAACACTATGCATAGCCGTGCCGGCGCCCAGGTTCCTTTCACTAGCATCAACTTCGGCACTGACACTACACCGAGTGGCCGCCTAGTCTCGAAATGCTTGCTTCAGGCTACTGAAAACGGTCTTGGCCACGGCGAAACCCCGATCTTCCCAATCTCCATCTTCAAAGTCAAGGAAGGTGTCAACTACAACCCTGAAGACCCCAACTATGACCTCTTCAAGCGCAGCATGGAAGTCTCCGCCAAGCGTCTCTTCCCGAATTTCGTCTTCATTGATGCGCCGTTCAATCTACAAGGTTACAAACCTGGCGACTACAACACCGAAATCGCCACTATGGGTTGCCGCACTCGCGTTTACAGCAGTGTTTTCCCCGAAAGTGATTGTGTGACAACCAGTCGTGGCAACTTGAGCTACACCACCATCAACCTCGTCCGTCTCGGCATCAAACACGGTATCGCGCTTGGCGAACGCAAAGAGGCTGACTGGTCAGGTTTCTACAAAGAGCTCGACGAGAAGATGGATTTAGTAGCCGACGAACTTTTGGAGCGCTATGAATTCCAAGCTAACCAACACGTCCGCAATTTCCCCTTCCTCATGGGCGAAGGGAACTGGCTGGGCAGCGAAAAGCTTAGCATGAACGACAAACTCCGCGACGTGATTAAGCATGGTACCCTCGGAATTGGCTTTATCGGCTTGGCTGAATCGCTTGTCGCAATGCTTGGCGTACACCACGGCGAAGACGAAGAAGCTCGCGAACTCGGCCTCGACATCATTACTCATATGCGTGAACGATGCGATGAGTATTGTAAGAAATATCATCTCAACTTCAGCCTGATCGCTACGCCAGGTGAAGGTCTTTCTGGTCGCTTTACTAAGATTGACCGCCGCGAATACGGCACTATTAAAGGCGTCACCGACCGCGACTACTACACCAATAGTTTCCATGTTCCAGTCTACTACCCCATCGGTGCCTTCGAAAAAATCGAAATCGAAGCTCCTTATCACGCACTCTGCAATGGTGGTCATATCACCTATATTGAGCTCGATGGCGATCCATCTGACAATATTGAAGCCTTTGAAGCCGTTATTCGCAAGATGAAAGAAAGTAACGTTGGTTATGGCTCGGTCAACCACCCCGTCGATCGCGATCCGGTTTGTGGTTATTCTGGCATTATTGACGGTGACCGCTGTCCTAGTTGTGGTCGCATCGAAAAAGACGGCGACGTTCCGTTCGAAAGGCTCCGCAGAATCACCGGATACTTAGTTGGCAGCCTTGAGCGTTGGAATGACGGCAAGAAGGCCGAAGAACATGACCGCGTGAAACATAATGTCGCTTGCAACAAATCCGGCGTCTACAGTGTTGACGAGAAAGCCGAACGCGAAGCTGCCAAAAAGAGCCGCAAAGCGATGACGGGGAAGAAGTAGGCGACATGCAGATTAGGCTTTCTGGCCCACTTGAACACGACAATATCGTCAACGGCTACGGCCTCCGCGCTGTACTTTGGACCCAGGGTTGCAAAAGGCACTGCATGGGTTGCCAAAATCCTGAGACTTGGAGTTTTGATAGCGGCATCTTAGTCGATATTGATGAAGTTAAGGAAAAACTCCGCAGTTTCAAGGGTCAGGCTGGACTAACTTTCTGCGGTGGCGAACCTTTCGAGCAGCCCGAAGCTTGTCTCGAAATCTCACGGTGGTGTCGTCGAGAACTGGGCTGGAACATCTGGAGTTTTTCCGGCTACGTTTACGAGGATTTAAAAGCTGCCGGCGGTGCAACTTGGGAATTCCTCAAAAGTCTAGATGCGCTCATCGATGGTCCTTTTATTCTGGAGCAGCGCGATCTCACAGTCAAATTTCGCGGCTCGCGCAACCAACGTTTGCTCCACCTAGAATACGGCACCGGCAGAATTCTACGCCAAGAATAATATTCCGCACTCAGCCTAAATCTAATATGCTCATGCTCGTCATGAAACTCAAAATACGCTAAACTAGAACCATCAGGAGGAAAATGCAAAATCTCAGTATGATCACCGCAGTTAGTTCAGATCTTGGCCTTGGCAAGGATAATGAATTGCTTTGGCGTTTTCCGGCCGACCAGAAATTTTTTCGCCAGACCACTCTGGGGCATCCGGTCGTTATGGGCGGCAACACCTATCGTTCGATCGGGAAACCGCTTCCTGGGCGCGAAAACATCGTATTATCGCGCCAAAAAATTGTTGACGACGGCGTAAAGACTTTTTCGGAGGTTGATGAGCTGACCAAATATCTCGAAAGTTTACCGGGCGAGAAGTTTATTATTGGCGGCGCCGCATTATATAATATATTCTTGCCTCTTGCTGACAAACTTTATCTCACCGAAATCGCCGCAACGAAACCCGCCGACACCTTTTTTCCGCAATTTGACCGTCAAGCCTACAAGACGAAAGTTTTAGCTGAACATGAAAAAGACGGTGTTAAGTTTCGCATCGTAGAGTATCAACGCAAGGCTGATCATGAGTAACGATAATTTTATTTTTGACGAATATACTGAGCGTCTAGCTCTCTCGGAGCTGAGCGAAGCGCTCGAAATTGATCGTTTGAAGGCGGAGCTTAGTCATGGCAAGTGAAAATTTAGCCGCCGCTCTGGAAGATTCCACTCGACAGGGTAGAGTCTATCTCGATTATGCTGCCACCTCGCCCCTGCTGCCATGTGTCGAACAACGTATGGTCAACGTATTACACGAGCTGGGTACTGGCGTGCTTGGTAATGCTTCTGCCCTACATTCTCCTGGCCATCTCGCCCACGAAATTCTCGAACATGCCCGTGCTAGCGTCGCCAGATTGATTGGTGCTGAGCCGGATGAAATCATTTTTACTTCCGGTGGCAGCGAGGCGAATAATACCGTCACTAATATTTTTGCTGGGCAAACTCAAATTGTTAGCGCGATTGAACATCCCTCGCTTCTCGAATCTGCCCGACAGCGCTCTGGTAAACTCGGAGTTTTGCCAGTTGACGAAAAAGGACGCGTGAAAATCAGAGAAACGAAGCTAACCAAACCGCAGCTCGTTTCCGTTATGCTTGCTAATAATGAGCTTGGCACGATTGAACCAATCGAGGAGCTAAGACGACATTTTCCGAGTGCATGTATCCATTCTGACGCTACGCAGGCTTTCGGCAAACTTAAAATCAATGTCAAAGATCTCGGCGTCGATTATCTAAACATTTCCGCGCACAAAATCGGTGGCCCGGCTGGTATCGGTGCTCTCTATGTGCGTCGAGGGGCGCCTTATCATCCTTTTATCGTCGGTGGTCATCAAGAGCAAAAACGCCGTGCCGGCACCTCAAATCCTCTGCTTGCAGCTGGCTTTGGTGCTGCCGCCGACTGGGCTTGGGATAACTGGAGCTGTCGTCGTTTCGTTTCGGTGGCGAACCTGCGCAATTTACTAGCTTCACGAATTTTGCGTGAAATAGCGCATAGTAGTATAAACGGTTTTGAGCAATGTATCTACGATAAAGAAAATCAGAGCTATAACACATTACCGAATATCCTCAATGCTAGCTTCCAAGCCGCCGAGGGCGAGTCAATCCAGCTTTACCTCGACGCTACCGGCATTGCCGTTTCTACCGGCTCGGCTTGCGCCGCTGGCGACACCAAGCCGAGTCACGTGCTCATGGCGACTACTGGTGACGCCGAAGTCGCGCATAGCAGTATTCGTTTTTCGCTCGGGCTCGATACGACGAAAGATGACATTGATCGTGTCATGCAAGTTTTGCCTAGCATCGTGCAATACCTACAATCAATTAGCACTATAAAGATTGGAGAAGCGTCAAAATGAGTGAATCACAAGCATCTTGGGTATATTCTGATCTCGTCAAAGAACATTTTCTCAGCCCACGCAACTTCCTCATGGGCGACGAAGCAAATTTCCCGCATGATACTTCTGGCACCGTTGGTAATCCGATTTGCGGCGACCAGATGACCATGTACTTGCAAATTAAGGATAACAAAATTGTCGACGTCCGTTGGAAAACTTATGGTTGCGCAAGCGCTATCGCCTCGACTTCTGCGCTTTCCGAATTAGTGAAGGGGCGTTCGCTTGATGAAGCTTTACAAATTGGCCCTGCCGAAATCACGGAATTTCTTGGCGGTTTGCCAAAACATAAGTTTCATTGTTCAGTTTTAGGACACGAAGCTCTCGCCGCCGCCGTCAAAGCTTATCGCGCAAAATAGTTCTCTATGCTATAATTTATTCAAGATGGTGAATTTTGATCCGGAATCGGTTGAGAGCCTTTCTGCGTCCCAAAAACGCCGCATTCTGCTGGAGGGGCGCGAAATTTTTCTCATTTTTGCGGTGATTATCTTTTTGCTGGGTTTAATGATCGTCCTGGGCGGGGAAGCAAAATGGGGTATGTGGTTCGTTATTCTTGCGCTTATTATCCTCTTCGCGAGTTTCAGCCGTATTCTCTTCATGCGTCCATCCAAACAGCAAGAATTTATCACTAATCGTCTGCTCGAAAAAGCCATTCGTCGTGCCGAACGCGAGACTGGTGAAATTATAAGCGAAGCCGAACGCGATCGTTTACGTTTTCAATATGATCCCGCTTTTCATGCTACCGTAGAAAAACGTGCCGCGAAGCACGTTAATCGCGCCCACCAGGCTAAAATCGACCAACTTTCTTCCGACCTCCAAGTTCTTGAAGACTTACGTGCTACTGAACTTTCCCAGCTTGAAAGTTTGCGTTGGCAACAAGCCAGCTCAAAATCTCTAACTTATAGTTTGCAGGATGGCAAAGTTTGCTTGAACGAAAACTTAATACGTGAATTTTCTGATCTCGATCATGCGCGTCTAATCATTAAATCCGGCACTCACGAATCTCGCCGCCTTTCCCGCGTCGGTGTTCAGAAACATCTTGGTGCCACTATTAACAAAGCACAAAACAAAGTTGACTATGTCGTTAGCAAACGTCTTCACGACCCTAACGTCGAAGAAATCTTGCCCGAACTCGAGATCGAATCGACATTATCAACCTTGCCGCCAATTATCGCCACTTATAAAACCCCCACTTGTGATTATCTTGCTGTGCGTATTTATTTCAAAGACCAGACCACCACTGAGATTATTCTACTTCCCGCCAGCACCAAATGGCATAAAAAGCGTTGTCAGAATGCCTATCGCATTGCTTGGCAGATCTTGAAAGAAATTGAAATCCTCAGCCAAACTCCTCTACCGGAGAAAATTACTCCAAGCGAAGAAACTCCCAAGATTCGCACGCTCGATCAGCAAATTTCCGATCTTAAGCGCAAACTTGAGAAACTCAAAAACACTTCGCCCATTTTCAAAATTCCCGAGCGCTACTGTACTAATTCTACTGGCGATAATGACGATATTGGGACTATCGATCCAAAGGCTGATCATCCTCAAGACGAAAATAATTTGATAGATCCTATCGAAGTTGACGAAAAAACCAATCAAGAGCAAAAATTCCCCTCTAAAGCTGCTAGCGATTCTAAATCTAGCAAAACCAAGCATGACGACACGTTCTCGATTCCTGAATTAATTCCAAAAGAGGAAAAAGACGAGCAAATCTCGGCTTTGGATATTGATTGCCCAAAACCCAAAAAAGACGTAAAATAAGAATATGCAGAATCGCAAAACCATCACCTCGATTGTCCTCAAGAGCTCTCTTAGTATATTTTCGCTAATCGCCTTTCTTTCTGAATGGGCAACCTATGGGCCAGCCGCGCCGCGTCTTTTTGGATATTGGGCGACGTTACTCGCAGCAATCTTCTACTGTCTTAGTGTATTATATTTATTCATACATCGTCGAACTAATCTGACTAGTTGCGCACCTCGCTTCGGCACCCTCGTAGTTATTAATCTACTAATTATCATGGTCGGCGTTACAATTTTTCGCGTCAATCAAATTAACTTTCCTACCGCAGGCGGTTTTAGTGGTGTACTGCTTTCCTATATTATTCCAATTCTGGCGCTTGTTGACTGGCTCAACTTCACTCCGAAGGGCGCATTACGCACCACCGATCCTTGGACTTTTCTCGCCCCCAGCTTAATCTATGCTTCTATGATTATCATTACTACCGAACAGCTTCCTAGCAACTATCAATGGCTTTATCCTTACTCATTTCTCAATTACGAAGCTATTGGTCTATTACCGATGGTTTGGCTACTTCTGATTATTATAACTTTGATTGTCGTCGGCGGCTATGTGCTCTTTTCCATAGATTTTGTCATGAGCGGCAAGCTAGCTCATTATGTGGTTTTGCCTAAGGTGAAAACCGTCGTTGTGGTTGAAGCACCTCATCCTGAAATTAGTATTGACGGCGTCACAAAACCGCAACCAAGGATTCATCGCAACCCTAAAACTCGCGGCACGATTAATGACGTAAAGAAAGTCAAACCACAAGCTATAAATGATACTACTAAGGCCACACCCTCACCTATGTCCGACTCGCCAAACAAGAAGAAAGATAAGCTTGCCAATGTAGGTAAGCTGCAACCAATCAAAGACGTCGATACTCAGTCTGACACAAACAAAGAAGCTGCCGCCAAAAAACCTGCAACTAAAACAGGAACCCCTAAAACTCCTAAAGTCAATCCCAAATCACCAAAATCATCTAAACCTACCGCTGCCACAAAAGGCGCAAAAAAGCCTCAGAAACCGCACAACGCCGCCAAATCTTCTTCGCGTGAAGTGCAAACCAAAAAATCTGAGTTTAAAATCCCGCAACCAACTTCAACTCACAACACTAATTCGAAAAAGACCGATGCGCCTGCTCCTGCCAAAAAATCGCCAGCCAAAACACAGTCCGATAAAACCTCTTCGAAAGATCAAACCCAAAAAACCGATACCAACCAAGCCGAATTTAAACTTCCAAACCAAAAAACATCCACCAAAAAGCACAAAATCCGACATTTTTGAGATTAGGCAGAGAACATTGAGAAATCCCCCGGCGTTTTTTAGCGCAAATCCAGTCTTTCTGGTATAATAAACATAAGTACTAAAAAGCCATGTCAAGGCCAAAGAAAAAACATATGGAAACGAAATCCCCAAATCCAAAAGCAAAATCTACTAGTCAGAAAAAGCGCAAGAACGTAGTTGAACTGGGCGAAATCGAAGATCTCCCAGTCCGTTCTTCGCCTAAGCCAAAACTTAGCGCTTCCAACAACTCCGATACTGATGATGCATTGTTGGGTCTTTTTGAAGATATGGAAGACGAGAACGAACCGAGTTCGGAGTTTGAGTCTAGTATTGATGATGCACCCTTCCAAGATCTCGAAAATTTGATTAAAAATGGCGAACTTGGCTCAGATTGGCAAGTCGAGCTTGCCAACCGAAACCCTCAGCTCTGTGAACAGTTGTGTACGGTATCCGAGAAAAATAATCTCGACGCGGATGAAGTGGGCGAATATCTGAATATTTATTATACCGACTATAAGCGCACTATGCGCCCCCAGACTGATCGCTCACTCGCCGAAATTGTTTCGATTTATAACTGTTTAGGTATGGCTGCGCCAGTTGCGCTTGGCACGCTTTTTGCTCGCCGTCCTGAAGAAATCGACAATCTTTATCACCAAACCTCAAAATTCGTCGATGAGTTGCCAAAACCAGAAGAATTTCAGCAACAAAACCTCGCGCAGCTCCTGGTTGCTTTTTCGCGTAGCTATTCCAGTAAAGTCTTTAGCGATGAACTTATAGATACAGTCACCGCATTTGCTAAACGTGCTTTGCAAGACGACGCTTCGACCGATGACCTTAGTTTGAGTCTTAAAATTGTCGCTGCTAGCCAAAATCCCGCCTGCCTTCCGGCCTACATGTCATATCATCATGAGCTTGCAAAGAATCCGGTCGACGCTTCAATTCTCCAGCACTATTTTGAACTGCATGGTCTTGACGACGAGCGTATTCAGGGTTTTCGTGACAATATTTTTCCCATGTTGGCGGCCGGCGACCCAGAAGTAGCGATTTTGAAACAACCGCATGGCGCTTGGGCGGTTCAATATGGCAATTTTAGTTTGGCTGATTTTGTTTGTCATTGTCTGGTGAGCAAAGTCACGCCCCAAAATCTTGCCGAGCTACTCTGGGCTTTTCATGCGCTGCCTTCCAACGACCTGCAGAAGTTTCAGCAGAATCGTTATGACGCTGAACATCTCCAAGACGTTTTGTTTCCAGATTATGGTTTTATTTATGACAGCTGTCCCGACGCGCATGATTTTTTGATTACCATGGTAGCCTACTATGACGCTTCTGAACGCGGACCGTCGCTCGTAGCGAAGACCGCGCTCCAAAAAGCCCTCGCCTCTCGTCTCAGCTCCGATAACGCTCGCTACTACGACGGCTTTGACAAAATGATTTTTAACCTTGATAATTATGATCGTCCGGTGCGACTCAGTGACAAAAACGGCGCCGAATATCGTACTCCGGCCATCGAAGTCTTACGTCGGCTAGTCAAAAATACTAATCAATCCTCGCTCGATAAACCTCAGACTGGCGATATCGAGCTTGACGAGTTAATCGAAAATGTTGAAATCTGGACTGACCCAGACGACGGGCGCCTGAAGGTTGATTGGCAACAAGCTGGCGAACTAATCAAGTGCATGAACAGTATCCTGCTTGATAAACAAAACAACATTGGTTTGCGTCCTTCCTTCATCGCAGCCGTCAGCTTTACGAAGCGCTTAGCTACCCAAGCCCTCGCTAGCCTTACTGCGCAAGATCGACTAGAAATGCCTTTCGACCAAACTTTCAAGGAAATTCTCGAATTTCGTGAATTGACGCTCAGCCCGGATAAATTTAGTGCGAGCGGTTTTGAAAAATTCTGGAAAAAATTCTCTGACGTTAGCATTGAAGACGTTTTTAGCATGCGCGAAAGCTATCAACTTTTAGCTAGTCGTTTGCTAACTCAGCTGGGCAAACTCTCCAGCAAATATCTCGAAAACCACTATACCGCTCATCTCGTCCAAGAAATTTGGCGCGACGGCTTGGTAAGCGAGATTTGTCAGCTCGCTGGCTGCCATGCTATAATAGAAGAGTAAAAAAGGAGTTATTATGGCAGATTTTAACAAAATCCTCACGCCAGGGGATTACGAAAATGGTGAAATTAACGTCGTCGTCGAGATCCCAACCGGCTCAAACCACAAAATCGAATGGGATCGTGATAACGCTTGCTTCATGCTCGATCGTATCGAACCAATTGCTTTTGCTAAACCCTGCAATTACGGATTCATTCCACAGACGCTTGACGAGGATGGTGACGAACTTGACGTGCTCTTGGTCACTGATCAGCCGCTTACTACTGGCATTTATACTAAGGCCCGCATCCTCGGTGTGATGAAATTTGTCGATGATGGCGAAGTCGATGACAAGATTATTGCTGTTGTGGATGACGATCGCAATAATGGCGACCTCTATCAAACCATCGAAGATTTGCCAAAGCGCCTCATTGACCAGATTAAATTCCACTTCGATCACTACAAAGATCTCAAAAAACCCGGCACCACCGAAGTAAAAGAATTTGCCAACCTCGATGAGGCCAAAAAAGTCATCGCCGACTCTATTGAGCGTTGGAATAACAAATAACAAATAATATATATATATATATATATAATAGTAGAAGCCTAGAGCGGTCCGAAGCTTGCT
>CAOJGQ010000002.1 GCA_948435375.1 uncultured Candidatus Saccharibacteria bacterium | reverse complement strand
CTTAAAAATCGTTGAAAATCGTCATTCCCAACAGAGAGATTCAATGTTATAATAAAAGTGTTCTACGTTATTAAGTATAGATGAGTTTTATCTGTGCAGATGAGTTGCACTGGTTTCGTGTTCGCCCTAGGATAGGGCACCACGACAGCCGGGCGAAAGCTCATCTGTATGAAGGACGTAGAACACCCTCGTGGTGTCCTATTTTTTGTCTCAGAAAAACTCACAGAAAAGGAGTTTACCTAATGAAAGTTTATATCGCTCGCCACGGTCTTACCGACTGGAATATTGCGCGCAAAGCTCAGGGTCGCTCAGACATTCCACTGAACGAAACTGGCAAAAAGCAGGCTACGAAACTACGCGACAAAATTCAGAATCTTGATTTTGCAATTTGCTATGCTTCGCCTTTGAGGCGCGCCGCGGAAACCGCTCAAATTGCCACGAACGGCAAATGTGAAATAGTCTATGACGATAGGCTAATGGAGCGGTCGTTCAGCGATTATGAGGGTCAAACTGTCAATGGTTGGATAGAAGCGACTGGCTATGACATTGGTGACCTAAAACTCAATACCAACATTGGTAATATTGAGCCCGTGAAGGATGTCCTCGCCCGCACCAAAGCCGTGCTAGACGACATTAAAACCAAACATTCTGGTGATGAAATAATTTTAATCGTGACGCACGGACAAGCTGCCCGCGGACTCCACCACAATATTATGGGCTACACCGATGACACGGATTGGTGGAGCATAGAATATGGTAACGCTGAAGTCGGAGAATATGAGTTATAATAAGGCTGAGATAAATGAATTAAAGGAACAAAATAATTATAAAGATTTTAAAAAAGGAGAACAGCATGAAATTGACCAAATTGGAACATTCTGGGATTATTCTAGAAAAAGACGGCCAAAAATAGTTTTTGATCCAGTCGAATTCGTTAATCAACTGCCAGAATTGCAAAATGTCGCCGCAGTTATTATCACGCACAAACATTTTGACCATCTGCAAATGGATGCCTTGCAAAAAATCATGGCCACAAACCTTGAGGCGGAAATCGTTGGCCCCGAAGACCTCACTGTGGAATTTCCGCAGTTCATCACCGCTGAAAACGGTGATGAACTTGAGATTAACGGTTTCAGACTACATTTTTCTGGTCACGACCACGGTTTGGTATTTGGCGGAGTAATGCCGTGTCAAAACTTGGGTGTTATAGTCGATGGGCACGTTATGAATCCAGGAGATTCTTTTGACCAGCCCGCAGTTGAAAATGCCGACGTTTTGCTGGTCCCAGAGGTTGCTCCTTGGTGGAACGTGGCAGATTGTACGAAATTCATCACGGAAATCAAGCCAAAAATCGCCATCCCGGTACATGACGCCCTGCTTTCTCCTTTTGGCAAGCAAGTTTTCGATGGCGGCCTGAAGGCTACTTGTGAGAAGGTTGGCGCGAACTGGGCGCCACTGAAACCCGGCGACAGCCTCGAAATTTAGCCGCAAGCTTTAACGTGTGCATCTACTGGCAAGGATTTTAGGTGTCATGACTATTAATCGGGGGTCTCAAAAGTCCTCATAATACGTCTGAATTTTCTCCAGCTCGCCAACCCTCGCCAACCGCTCATACTCCGCAAAGTAAATATCTCGATAACGCTCGCGGTCGAAAAATCCTTCCTCGAATTTCGCCCGGCGTTCGACTAAAATCGGATTATTCGTCCACAGGTTAAAATGCCCGTCCCGTGCAATTCGCTGCGAAATATAAGCATAACAGCGATCAAAATACTCCTCGCAAGTTTTTAGTTCAGTATAGTTCTTCACACTGGTGGCAATCGTCCTCCAAGCCAACGTCTCGAGTTCAAAATCACGATCCGCGTCCGAAATCATCCTGCCATAAAAACTCCGCGGCGAGATTTTTCTCGAGCCACGATGATCCTCCACCGCTTCGCGAATAACCTGTATCTCCGCCGCCGAAAAGAACTTTTGCAAACCTTTTTCCTCTGCGACAATCTCGCCCGAAGCCAGCTCGTGCTGCTTGCGGTTGATTTTTAGACCCAAATCATGACAAGCCGCCGCTGTGTACGCTAAATCAAAGTCCTTGTGGTAAAATTCCGCCAGCATTAAAGTATTAGCGACCACATTATAAATATGCGGTAACCCATGCGAGAAAAACTTCGCATAACGCGGAAAAATCTCCCTCTCCACAAAATTTCTCAGCTCTGGATCCACCGTTTCAAGGTGACTAATTTCATCGTATAGAACCATCCTAATCATATTCTACTATAAAACTCTCCCATTTTCCCATATATCTAACTCGTGGCGGGTATACACATATGGCTACAGGCTCTTTGCGGAGTGCTGGCATGACCGGTCGCTTCTGGAGCGGCAGTGCCTTTTTATCGACGCTTGATGTCTACTATCTTGACTTCAATAACCTCAACATCCTTCCATCATCCGACAATTATCGCTGGTACGGCTTTACGGTCCAGGATAGATATCTAATCGTTCGGACCGTAAAGCCGTACCAACGAGCGCTGTAGGTCGACGGGAAGACGTTAGCGCTATTGAAACTGAGGTTGTACGCAGAGAGCGTAGACGGGTAGGCAGGGCTAGCCCAGTAGTAGCCATCGACGCCCGCGCCTCCCAAAGAACCAAGATTCATATTTACGTACCCGCCACGAGTTAGATATATAGGAGATTCATAGATGATTTTGGCTTTCTGCTTCTGTTTGATAAGGAAATCATAACGTAATTAAGCCTACACTTTACTTTGACTGTCTGTATTATGGTTTTTTGTTATTTGCTTTTGGGTGCTGGACCATTCCGGACGTCACGAATCTCCAGGAGTCGGGAGAAGAAAGAGTTTACTCTTTCTTCCGAGACGACGCCCGAGAATCTGAGCGTTAGCGAAGATGGGATGAAAGGACTCCGTGTCCAGCACCAAAAGACAAATCGAAAAACCAAATTTACCAACAAACAAAGACTAGTATGTGGGCTTCATTACTCAGTATTTTCTTTTACCTTAGCCACCACATCTTGCCAAACTTCCAGCTTGCCGATTTCATTCAAAATCTCATGTCGCATGCTCGGATAAAGCTTACTCTTGACGTCACGATAACCACGCTCACGCATGAAATTCACCGCCTTCTGAAAATCTTTCTCGCTGATAATACACGGATCATCAGCCCCAGCAATGAAGAAGATCGGCAGCTCTGGATTTTGCATCGCCCAGCCAGTTTTGCGATAGGCCCGCTTAATCAAACCAAAAAGCGTTTCAAAACCATTCAACGTGAAGACGAAACCCGAGCGTTCATCCGCATCATATGCCTCGACCACCGCCGGATCACTCACCACCCAAGCATTCGGACTATTCTCTCCTGGAAACTTCTTATTATAACCACCAAACGCTAAGCTGTTCAAAAAAGTACTGCGGTGATGGTCCGAGCGAAACAGTTGCAAAAACTTCGCCACCAGAATCCCCATCCCCGCACCCACGCGCTTGCTCGGCGAACCGCACACAATCAGCCCATCAATGTCTCGGTCAAACTCCTGCGCGTAGCACCGCACAATCAGTGAGCCCATGCTATGCCCTAATAGCGTCAAACTCTGCTCCGGAAAGCGCTTGCGTAAATAAAGCGTCATCTGGTGCACATCTTGCACTAATCCTTCGATCCCACTTTTTCCAAAATAACCATAATCATTCGGAGTTCTCACACTAGTGCCATGACCGCGATGGTCATGAATTGCCACTATTAGGCCATTTTCCGCACAAAAATCCATAAAATCATGGTAACGCTCACGGTGTTCCGCCATGCCATGCGCGAGCTGTAAAATTCCCCAAGGCCGCTCTGGCACTCGCAAACTCGCGCCCAGCTCCAAGCCATCAAACTCGCTTTTTAGCCTCAGCTCCACTTTTTCTATCATTTTGCGCTTCCTTCACTCATTAAGTTCTGCTTTTCTCCATTATAACACCTCATCTAGTCAAAACCGTTATCCAAAAACGTTAGTAAATTTTGCCATCGTCCATGCTATAATACAAGCATAAATATTAAGCAGGAAGCTGAAATGACCTTCGAAAGCACTAAAAAGAAACTTGAAAAAGATGCCAAAAAAGTTGGTAAAAATCTCGAAAAAGGTTTCAAAAAGACCGAAAAAGAGGTTAGCAAACTGACCAAAGACGCTTCGAAAAAGGCTTCCAAACTCAAATCCAGCGCCAAGAAGGAAACTACGAAAGTTAAGCGCAAGATTTTCGGTCGCTAAAGGTTACCAAAGATTGCTAACTTAAACACGAGGAATTTTATTCAACATGGCTCAAACAAGCAAAACTCACAAAGTCTGGGGTCTCAAAAAATCATCGCGCCGTCATGTGGCTACTCTTGCCTTATCTGCTTTGGGTGACTTTCGCCGGTTATTTGAATATTATGATCGCGATTTTGAATTAGAGACGAAAAGGCTTTTGTGTAATATAATATAGATATGTCACAAAAGGAAGCTAAAGCGAGATTGAAAATAAATCAGCTGCTTGAGCAGGCCGGATGGCGTTTGTTTGACGGCCCAGATGGAGCTGCCGTCTCTTGATCGACAAAAAGAGGTAGTAACTTTATTTGATCGTCTAAACTTAATATTGACACAGAGGAAGAAACAAATTGACGAATTGGACACCCTCACCAAAGCCCGATTTGTCGAGATGTTTGGATCGCCTGGAACCGACCCATTTGGATATGGAAAAACTAAACTCGGAAGTTGCTGTGAGATAAATCCTAGGAAAGCTGACGACAAGAGATTGGTTAATAATATTAAAGTTTCTTTTGTGCCTATGTCTTCTGTTTCCGAAAATGGCGGAATAGATGCGTCGGACATACGCACCTATGATGAAGTAAAGAAAGGTTTTACTTATTTCGCAGAAAACGATGTGCTGTTTGCTAAGATTACTCCGTGTATGGAGAATGGTAAGGGCGCGGTGGCTAAAAGCTTAATGAACGGTATAGGTTTTGGATCTACTGAATTTCATGTTTTGCGTCCAATTGATAACATAAGTAATCCGTACTGGATCTACATAATAACGTCATTTAAAACCTTTAGGAAGGATGCGGAAGCCAATATGACTGGTAGTGCCGGACAAAGAAGAACGCCAGCATCATTCTTAGAGAATTATGAAGTATCAATTCCTCCAATAGAACTTCAAAATCATTTTGCTGACTTCGTCTCCCAGGTCGACAAATCAAAATTTGTCATTCAAAAATCATTAGAAAAGACGCAAATGCTTTTTGAATCTACATCGCAAAGTATTACAATTATGTTTTGAAATCTGAAAAATAGAATGTATAATATAGAGCATATGAACCCCAAAGAAAAAGGCTATGTCTATATTTTCACAAATCCGAGCATGCAGAATTGTATTAAAGTTGGTCATGCGAAGGATCTAAAACGTAGGTTGAAAAATTTAGACACAACCAGCATCCCCACGCCCTTCGAACCATATTTTGCCGTGCGGACGGCGAAATATAAAGAGCTTGAACGTGTAATCCATCGAGAGTTGGATAAGCTGACTGATACTCGCACTAGAAAGAATCGGGAGTTTTTCAACATTGCTCCGGAAATAGTAAGAGACATGATACTGAACATCTCCTCACTGCTAGATGACCGGGAAATCGAGAATTTTGGCAACGAAACTGCGGAAGACGCCAAAAACGCCAACGGTTCCGTGCGACCGATGAGTAGCCCAACGACTTTTGCCATGCTTGGCGTTCCTGTGGGTACCGAACTAGCCCCGATCACGAGCGAATATCCTAAAGTTAAAACCGTTGACAACATTAATCAGGTACAGCTAGAAAATAGCGAGGTGAAGGCAATTTCTCGTGCCGTCGTCGACGCGACGGGGCGCTCGCTTAATGGTTTCTCATGTTATAGATATAAGGGTGAAGTACTATCTAACATTAGAAAAAGAATCGACCAGAATTATCTACCAAGTCATAAGCGATAATAGCTTAGTTGCTTACGTGCTGCAATATGTTTATGAAACACGAAAAAGCATTATCTATATAATGTATAAGTCGTCAATAGAGTTTAATTAATTTTATGCTAAAATAAACCCAAAGGAGCTAATCATGGGTCTCAAAGTTGGCGAAGTAAAACTGGAAAAATGGAATCCAAGGTGGCAGGAAGATTTTGAAGCTGAAAAACAAGTTTTGCTCAACATCTTCGGTCCACTTGCCTTGGATATCCAGCATATCGGCTCGACTTCGGTTGAACAACTAGATGCGAAACCGATCATCGACATTGCAGTTGGGCTGGAGGACCTGACCGACTTTGGAAAAGTGCGCCAATCCTTCAACGAATCGAACGATTATTCCGTGAAAGAGAATAACGATCCAGGAGAAATTCTCATTCGCAAAGGCCCCGAGGCAAATCGTACGCATTTTATCCATGTTATGGAATACAAGGGGCAAAGAATGAATGATAGCATAAAATTCCGCGACACCTTGCGAGAAGACCCGCAACTGAAGAAAAAGTACTCCAAACTAAAACACGATCTCGCCAAAAAGTATCCACACGATCGTAAATCTTATACTGCGCATAAGGCCGAATTCATCCAAAAAGCACTACGGCGCCGCTAACAAAACGCCCTAAGATAAGCCTTCACCTCAGTCATAAAGCATGTTGAAAATTTTTACCGCATTGAACGGAATCTTCATTTCACTAACCCTTCCATAAACTCCCGATACTCCCGCAAATCATTCTCATCCGGCCGATCCTTGTTCGTTCCGCCAACCAGTTTGAACGGCCCAAAAGTATTATAACCACGACAAGAAAATATCCCGACGACTTTTATGTCAAGTTCTTGAAGCATAGCCTTCATTTTCTCGCCATATTTCGGGTTGTCACTGTGG
Source organism: uncultured Candidatus Saccharibacteria bacterium (assembly GCA_948435375.1). GTDB lineage: Bacteria > Patescibacteriota > Saccharimonadia > Saccharimonadales > Saccharimonadaceae > Nanosyncoccus. The sequence goes on along the minus strand of CAOJGQ010000002.1, from coordinate 89,549 downwards.
CTCGTATAGACCAAGAAAACTCGTTTTAGCTCAGGGGAATGCTGTTTTATCACTTCATCAATCTCCGCCGCAAATCTGCCTCCATAAATCCCCGAAGCGAAACCAACCAAATCATATTCCGCTAAATTGATATCGCCAACTTTCTTCGCCGGTATAATGTCAATACCGTCCAGGAAACTTTGCACCAATTTCTCCGTATTCTCGTGATGAAATGAATGATAGATGATGGCGGTTTTCAAAACCCTGCTCCTTCCAAAAATTACTTAATATCAAAATTTTCTGTCTTCAAATCACAGTAATATCTACCATCTGTCGCAGTAAATTTTAAAACACAATAATCTGGGTCGGTTACACCTTTCTTATAAAACATCGTATCTCCTTTTTTCCAAATCATATTTTTAGTTTCTTGATCCGTCAAGACTTCCATCTTTCCTTTTAACATCACGCCAATATATTTAATTAGCCCTTTATGATAAAAATAGACGCTAGCATTTGGATTGTCTAAGTATTGTTTTACCCGCATTGACGAAGTATTAGTAGAGAAATAAAACTCCTTCAAGCCCCTCCGCTTTCTCGGTCTCAGCATTGCTTTCACATTAGGATAATTTTGATCGTCGATCGAGCATATAAAGCAAACATTCTGTTTACCGATAAATTTTTCAATTTCTTTATTTTTCGCCATGCCTACTTCAACTTCCCAAGATACATATCCTGAAAAATTCCCGCCCGGTCTTTTAGCGCATCAAACTTTCCTCGCTGTGCGATCTTACCTTGACTGAACACGATAATTTCATCCGTATTTCTCAGCGTTGATAGTCTATGCGCGATCGAAATCACCGTGGTATGATTTTCTTTTTGCATTTTCTCGATTTCGTCCTGAATATATCGTTCCGAAGTATTGTCCAGCGCGCTCGTCGCCTCGTCCAGAATCAAAATTTTGGGTTTGCGCAGAAAAACTCGCGCAATCGCAATCCGTTGGCGTTGACCACCGGACAAATTACTGCCCGATTCTGCCAAAATCGTTTCGTAACCTTCCGGTAGCTGCTCAATAAAATCACTAATATTTGCCCGTCTAGCCGCCTCGTGTATCTCCGCGTCGCTCACTTCTCGGTGCATACCATAAGCAATATTTTCACGAATCGAAGCTGCGATCAGAAACGGCGTTTGTGGCACCAACGCCATCAAGTTGGCAATTTCCTCCCGCGCCAAATCGCGCAAACTTGAACCATCGACAACAATCTCTCCGTCTTGATAGTCCTCCAGTCGCAGCAAAACTTTGATCAAACTCGATTTGCCACAACCAGACGGTCCCACTAGACCAATAAAACTATTTTCCTTGATCTCTAAATCCAAATTGTTCAAAATAGTTTTCTCCTCGCCATAAGCAAACTTTAGGTGGCGAATCTCGATCAAAGTGTTGCTCGGGAAGAGTTTTTCCGGCGCTGGGATCAGACGATAAGAAAAATCCTGCGGCAGATCCAAGATCTCAAAATAAGACTCCGCCAGCACCGATGACTCCGAAAGTTCATCCAGAATGCGATGCAATTCTCGTAGTGGTGTGGTCAGTTGCGTGAAACAAAGATACGAAGTTAGAACCGCGCCTACGCTAATTTCGCCTTTGCCTGCCAAAAAAGTCGAAACGCCGATCACGATCACCGTAAAAACCGCCTCGTTGATAAACTTCAAACAATCATAAAATGCCATTGACCGGTGGTGACGCATTTCTTTGCTGCGCAGATTCTCAGATTGATTATCAAACCGCTCCACCTCAGTGCTAACATTGTCCGTCACGCGAATCACCTCAATCCCGTTAATCAGCTCCACCACCGCGCCATCCATGGTCGACTTTTCTTCCATCAGCTGCACGCGAATCCCTTTCTGCGTAGAAATCTGTCTCAGGACAATTATCGTACCAACCGGCACAACCATAAACATCAAAAAAGCCAACTCCGGCGGCAGCTGCGAAAAGATTACGATTATCGCCGCTATCCCGTTAAAAACTGCCGGCGCAAAATCCATAAAAACCAGCTTGATCAACTTCACCACCCCTTCCAAACTGCGATTGAGCCGGCCATGAATGTGGCCAATCATATTCTTGCGGAAAAAGTTAAGCGGCGCGTGCAGCAGTGCATTAATCGCTCTAGTGCGCGCCGTTTTCTCAAAGCTCGTGCTTGTATCTTCAACTAAAAGCCGCCGGATCACTTTCAAAATCTCATTCGAAACTGTGATCAAAAGTATAAAAACCAGGAAGGGAATCACTTTAGTGAAAGACAGGTCCGACTGGCTCAGCACGTCGTTCGTCAAATCCCCAATCGTCAATGGGAGTAGCTGGCTCAAGATTGCCGAAGCAACCATGATCACCAAAATGAAAACAAAATTCCGTTTCTGTTTTTCTAGTGAGCATCGAATAAACTTTATGCCACAATTTCGATTCTTTATTCATAATCCTCCACCAAATCTAAAAGCTTATCCGTAACGTCGATGCTACAAGCATGCCTCATTTTTCGCAAATTTACTATCGGCACCCACTCTGCGAGTCTGGCATATTCCTTTTCGTCGACATCAAAACCGGCATCCGTGATTTTGCCGCCCGTCACTTTCACCAAATAGTAAATCAATATTGAATGGTGATCGGTGCCGCGCTTAGGGTGGTGAAAAAGACTGGTCTCGACGTCAAGCAACTTAATCGGCTCAACGTCAAGACCAGTTTCTTCCTTAAATTCCCGCTTCAATGTCTGAATCGTATCTTCGCCAATCCTAAATGTGCCGCCCGGCCAATCATAGCCGTCAAACTGCGGCGAAACCAACGCTCGGTCACCGTCAACCACTATACCATAAACATGGATCGATGGCTGCACCTTATCAGGGTCCGCTTTGTATTGATTGTCGTAATAATCGGTAGTAATAATTGAATCCATCAAACCCACTCTAAACTATAACATAATTTCACAAAATATCAATGGTCGGGGTTACTGGGATCGAACCAGCGACCTCACGCCCCCCAGGCGTGCGCGCTACCACTGCGCCAAACCCCGTCTCAGGCAAACTGCCTATCTGAATTTTAGCATATTTCCCTCAAAACACCAAACAATCTCCATTTCTCCTATATATCTAACTCGTGGCGAGACTATTATGTTTAGCAATGGTCCCTTGAAAAGTGCTGGCAACTTGGGCTATTATTGGCTCGGCACCGCCGACGTCTCGCCGCTTTACAGCTATTTCCTACTTTTTTGATGGCGCTAATCTTTATCTCTCGCGCTATCGCGATCGCTGGTCTGGCTTGGCGAGTCGGCAGCTCCTAAAACGTCTTTCAAACCGCTTATTCTGCCCAAAATAGCGTATTTTTTCCACCTCTGTGATTTTTCCATTCGTTTAACACTGTGTTAAGTAAATTGAAAATTTATTTCGCCGTTTTGTCAAAAATGTATTATTCTGGAATATAAGAATAGCAACGAGGAGAAAAAGCAATGTTAAAAATTGTCGTTTGTGATAGCGGTTGGGGAGGGGAATTAGTGGCGGATTTTTTGAGCGAGGAGCTCGGTATGGTCGAAATTGTCCGCGTAATTGATTGGGCGCACGCTCCATACCACACCAAAGACCGCGCCACGATCGAGCGGCTAGTCGAAGCGGCGCTGATTCGCTACCTGGACCAAGTTGACCTGATTGTTCTTGGTGGTTATGGTACGTCACTCGCTCTAGACTATCTATGTCAAAAATATCCCAAGCAGCATTTTGTCAGCATGGATTATAGCTTGCCCTATATTTTGCACACCCGAAATTATCCTCAGCAAATCGGCGTCCTAGCCGGGAAGCAGACTCTGGCTTCGGAACTGTTCGCGCGTCTACGCGCCAGCTTGCCACAATCGACTTTTATTACAGCTGAACATCCGACCTGGGAAAAATTGATTGACGATGGTGAACTCGAAAATGAGCAAATCCAGGCCGACCTAGCACCATATTTTCAGCTCACTGGCGGTCCTTCGCCCACCAGCTTGCGTCGTCTTGCGCAACAAAAACGCTCTTTACCACTCGCCCAGACGCTGAAGCCTCAGCAAGCAGATCATCGCTCCGCCAGCACATTAGCTGCTGCGCCCGATCCATCTCTCGAACCTCAGTCGGTCGACGCGCTCTTAATCCTCGACACGCACTTTTGGGAAATTAAATCTGAGCTTGAGCGGCTGTTTGGTTGGCGTGTGCGAGTGCTAGATTTTCGTCGCAAATTGCTACATGACGTTTGCGCTGCGCTTGGTCTACGTGGCGTCGATGGCGGTCGTGGCTGTCACTAAGACCTACCGATTCGCCATCCACTTATAAGCTTCAATCACGAGCATCGGAGTCACGAAAGCCACCACGGTCACTCCCAAAACCCATCCTAACGGCGCCGCCACTACGCCAATTGCTCGTGCCAAAGGCCCAAAAACCGCCGCAATCTGCAAGACTACCGCTCCACCCAGTGCCCAATAGAACGCCGGATGTCGCGCTTTCAAGCGTTGAAAAACTGATTCATAAGTCCCGCGCGTCGTCAAAGCATTGCTCCATTGCATGACGACCAGCGCCGTGAAAGCCAGGGTATTCGCCTGTGCCGGATCATTCAACACCGCTAATGCGACACAATAAGTCGTCAAAGTCAACGCCGCCATCAAAAATGCCGTCAACGCCATCCGCCGAATCATCGCCGACGACAAGATTGGCGCGTCCTTTGCTTCCGGTCTCTGGCGCAAGATCTTCTGTTCTGGTGGCTCAAGTCCTAACGGTACTACTAGTAGGGAATCGGTTACTAAGTTGATCCAGAGAATCTGGATCGGCGTTAAGAGCTGACCGCCGGTAAAAATCAGTGCACCTAGCATCGTCAAAGCTTCGCCGGCATTCGTTGCCAAAAGATAGCCTAACATCCGTCGAATATTTCCGAGCACTGTCCGACTTTCCCGAATCGCCTCCGTAATATTCTTAAAATTATTATCAATCAACACAATATCCCCAGCGTCCTGCACAATGCTCGGCGCATCGCCCATCGCAATTCCCACATGCGCGCTCACCAGCGCCGGCACATCATTCACCCCGTCTCCGGTCATCGCGCAAATTTCCGTCTTTTTTATCGCCTCGAGCACTCGATATTTGTCCTCCGGCGTCACTCGTGCAAAAACTGTTGTATTTTTTACAACATTTTCTAAATCATCGTCCGTAATATTTCCCAACTTTGAGCAGTCCAAAACCTGCGCAAAATCCTCCGCCAAGCCCAGTTCTCGCCCAATCGCATAGGCTGTCCCAGCGTGGTCACCGGTCACCATCTTGGTCTTCACGCCCATCCGCTTGGTCTGCTGAATTGCCGCCGCCGTTTCCGGCCGAATCCCGTCCGCCACCGCGATCAGTCCATCAAACTTCAGCTCGTCATGTTTGCTTAGTCGCTCCAATTCATTGATCTCATGCTTCAGCTGTCCATGGGCCAACGCTAAAACCTTATAGCCCTTATTCGCCAGCTCAACCAGCTTCACTTCGACTTGCTCACGCGCACTTTGCGCCATTTTTGCCCGCGCTAAAATCGTCTCCGGCGCCCCCTTCACCATCAAGACATATTCACCCGCTTTACCGTCGTACAAATTCCCCGACATTTTAATATTCTGATCAAAAGCGTAAACTTTGCGCGGGTCCAAAGCCTCAAGATCATAATCTCGCTCACGCAAAAACTGCGCCATGCAAGTATCCAGCGGATCAGCTGGCTGCGTCTCGCGCGCGGTCGTCACCGTTTCGACTAGGGTCGCCCCGGCCAGAGCCTTGAGAAAACTCGCTTCACTCTCCCGCGTCCAGGTCTCTTGCATCTCTAACTGATTTTTGGTCAACGTTCCCGTTTTATCGCTTGCGATCGTCGTCACAATCCCAATCGACTCAATCGCCTTCAGCTCTTTAATCAGTGCCTGTTTGCGCGCCATTCGTTTCGCACAGAGCGCCAAAACAATCGAAATCGCAATCGGCAAACCTTCCGGCACCGCCGAAACAATCATTGCCAGCGTAAACTTCAGGGCTCCCAGCCATTCAATCCCGTCAACCAGCTGCAGAATCAGCGCCACAGCCGCCAGTCCCACCACCACAGCCGCGATTTTTAGCACCAGCTTATCAATTTTCTGCGAAATTGGGCTCACGCTGGTTGCTGCCGTTGCCAGCGATGCAATCCGTCCGTATTCCGTCGCGTTGCTCGTCGCCGTCACTATAAAACGTCCTTTACCCGTGAAGACAAATGACCCAGAAAACACCATATTGCGCTGTTCGTAAACTTTCTTTTGTCCTGTAATCGTCTTGGCATCTTTCGCAATCGGCTCCGACTCACCAGTAAGCATTGACTCGTTCGTTAGCAGTCCCGACTCATTCACAATCCGCCCGTCCGCCGGCACCCGGTCACCCTCCTGCAAAATCACAATATCCCCCGGCACCAAATCCGCCGCCTCCACCGACTGCTCCACCCCTTCGCGCAGCACTACCACATTCTGCACGATTGTATTATTCAACGATCGCAAAATCCGCTCAGTCGAAAACCGCTGTACATAATAGACAATCGCGTCTGCCGCAATAATTACTGCAATCACGATCGCCTCCAACCAATCCTGTTGCACCGCCGAAAGTGCCAGTGCCACAATCAAGATCAACATAAAAATATCCATAAACGGCGCCAGTAGCTTTTTCCAAAGCGACGTTCCCGCCATCTTCAGTTCATTTGCCCCGTATTTTGCTCGTCGCTTTTCGACTTCCCGCACCGACAAACCAACTGCTGGATCGACGCCCAGCTCGTTTGCTACCTCCTTCACGGTACGATTATAAAAATCTGCCATAATCTAAGTTTAGCGAGGATTTTATTTTTAAGCAATATGATTTACTTACCCGAAAACGCCCAATAAATAAAGGCTCCAACGCCCGCAGCAGCGGCAACTGAGAGAATCCAGAGCACGACGCCAAAAAAGCCGGAAAACCAACGTCGGATTTTGCGCTTATCATATTCCTTGATCGCTGCAGTCAATTCTTCGCGGATTTCGGCATCCTCATGAAGGCTTTTACGTAGAACATAGAGAATCGCATCAGCAGCTAAAGCCTGAGTAGTAATACTTTTAGCAAAAGTGCGCGCAAAACGTTCGTTGCTATTCACCTTTCGTTCAAGACGCTCAAGGCGCCGTTCAATCTCCTTCGTTTTATGACTATGTGACATAGTTTGCTCAGGCGGGAGAAAAAACATTGTACTAGCAGCACGGGCGGTTTCAGCCTTGGTCTGAGTACGCTCGGCAGATTCACTATGTACGGCTGAATCGTGCTGACTAGATTTTTCGTTGTCTTTGTTAGATTTTTTGCTCATCGGGGCCTCCACTCTCCGTTATCTCTCAGTTGTTTTGCCTTGCCCAAGGGCGGTTTCCCTTTGCCCACTCACTCTCTTTCGCTTAATTGTAGCACAAAAGGTTTCCGACAGTTGGAGAAAATGTTGTAAAAAATACAGTCTAGCAAAGCCGGTGAAATTATGTTGCAATCACGATGGCTATTTGTAGAAATTATGATGTAGTAAAGCTAGAAAAGTGAAGGATTATATATTATAATAGAAAAATGGAATTCGAAATTGAGAAGGTGTTGCCGAATGGTCTGGGGCGAGTGGGCGAGATCAAAACCGCCCACGGTGTTATCAAGACGCCAGCTTTTCTTGCGGTTGGAACGCGGGGGTATGTACGATTTTTATCAGCCGCAGATCTGGCCGAGATAGATGTGCAGGCGATGCTTTGTAATGGCTATCATTTGCGTCGACAGGCGCCGGGAATCGCAAAGTTTGGCGGACTTGCGAAAGTGCCAGCCGAATTTTGGCAGGCGGAAAGTATAAATGGGAAGGGGGAAGACGCTAGCGCCAGCGTAATCGCGGCAGGAATTTGGCAAGGACCAACAGTGACAGATTCGGGCGGCTTCCAGGTCATGTCTCTGGGGTCAGGATTAGGGAAGGTGGTTTCAATGGAAAAAGAGCGCCACGTGACCAACACTGCACATAAAGAGCGCCTCGCACATGTGACGGAAAAAGGTGTGGAGTTTGTCGATCCGTTTGACGGCAGGCCAGATTTTATCGGACCAGAGGAGTCGATGCAGATTCAGTGTCAGATTGGGGCGGATATTCATATGTCGTTTGATGAGTTGACGTCACTGGCGGATAGTTATGAATATAATATTGAGGCGATGGAGCGCACGGAGCGTTGGGCTAAGCGTAGTCTCGCGGAACATTTAAAACATCGTGATGACTTAGGCTATCGACAAAATTTATATGCGGTTTTGCAGGGCGGACGCTGGGAGGATCTCCGCCGCCAAACCGCCCGTAATCTAGCAAAAATGCAAATCGAGGGAATCGGATTTGACGGTTTTGGGCTGGGCGGCGCATTTTTAAAAGAAGATTTAGGTGAAATTCTGCGCTGGTGCGACGAAGAATTGCCGATGGAAAAGCCGCGACATCTGCTCGGTTTGTCGCATCCGGACGATATTTTGATTGGGGCAGAAATGGGGGCGGATACCTTCGACTGTGTAGCTCCGATGCGCGAGGCGCGGCACGGGAAAATTTACACCAGAGATGGCAATTTTAATTTGCGCAAAATGGCAGATTCGGGTGAACCGTTAGAGAAAAACTGCGATTGTTCGACTTGCGCAGCCGGCTGGACGCGTGGCGGCCTTCGGGCGATGTGGCGCTCGGGAGAAGCGGAGCAGAAGGCGAAATATTATAACTTAGCATCGGCGCATAATCTGCGTTTTATCGTGCGATTGACCGAAGAAATTCGCCAGAGCATGTTGCGCGGAGACTTTGATGAGTATAAAAAGGATTTTTTGGCGCGCTATAATGCCGGTGTGATATAATTGGGGAAATAGGAGGAAAAATGAGCAAGACGATTGAGGTCGATACGCGAACATTTATTCGGTTTTGGTTAGTACTGCTTGGGTTCGTGGTCATGGGCTTTTTGATCTACAAAGCAATGGCTGGGCTGATTATTATTGGTATCGCAGCATTTTTAGCAATTGCGATGCGCCCTTTGGCCAAAAAAATTGGCGTTCTAACTAAACGAGGGACGACTGGCTCAGTATCGGCCTTGGCCTATATCTTGATTATTGCGGTGGTAACATTGATCGTTTCTGTGGCCGGACCAGTTGTCATCGGCGAGACGGCGCAATTCGTCGGGCAGTTGCCGACCACTTTCGAGAATAGTCTGGGCGGTTGGGACGGAATTAATACCTTCGGTCAAAGTATTGGCATTGATGATTTGCAAACTGAAATTCTGAACGGCATTAAATCTTTTTCGACCAGTTTCGTGGATAATTTAGGCGATATGGTAATGGTCGGAGTAGGGGCAATTTCGCAAGTTCTAACTACTGTGATTTTGGTGCTAGTTCTAACGCTGTTTTTTATGATTGAGGGTCCAGGAATTATGAATAATTTTTGGCAAACGATTGAGCGTAAACGCAATAAATCAGAAGTCAAACCATTGAAACGGCTAGTAGATCGGATGGTAGATGTGATTGCAATCTATGTTTCGAGGCAGGTGATGGTGGCGATTCTAGACGGTTGTGTAGTAACAGTAGCGGTATTCCTGCTGTCTATGATCTTTGGTTTTTCGAGCAGTTTGGCATTGCCGATGGGGCTCATCGCGATGATTTTCTACCTGATTCCGATGTTTGGCCCGATTATTAGCTGTGCGCTAATTTCGCTAGTGCTCCTGTTTAGCTCGCCAATCGCAGCGGTGATTTTCCTGGTCTTCTATATTGTCTATGCGCAGATTGAGAATAACGTGATTGCGCCAAAGATTCAGGGTAATGCGCTAAATCTCCCGGCAACTTTGATTCTGGTAGCGATTATTATTGGAATGTATATGTTTGGACTGGTGGGGGCAATTGTAGCGATTCCGATCGCAGGCTGTATTAAGGTTTTGTTCGAGGAATGGCCAAACTTGCGCGAAATTCACTAACTTTTGGGGAATTGTGATATAATAGAAGCTGAAGAGACATGCTGCTCTAGGTCGAATCTTAGCAAGACGAGCGGAAGTTTCGGGTTATACAATTTTGGTTATTGGGTCGTCGCCAAGTGGTAAGGCACTGGGTTTTGGTCCCAGCATTCGCAGGTTCGAATCCTGCCGACCCAGCCAATAAAATATATTAGACTTTATGTCTAATATATTTTATTTGTTGGGAATGTCCAGAATTTGAGGGTATTAGGTTCGTTATCGAGCGTAGCGAGATTAACTTTCCTGCCGACCCAGCCGTGCTGGCTAAATCATAACATCTCAAAATCTCCTATATATCTAACTCGTGGCGGGTATATAAATGCAACTACTGGCTCTTTGAGGTACTCGGGCAACTATGGCTTCTACTGGGGAGTCAACGCCTACCCGTCTACGCTCTATGCGTACCACCTCAGTTTCAATAGCGCTAACGTCAACCCGTCGAGCAACGACGCTCGTTGGGACGGCTTTACGGTCCGCGGCTACATTAATCCTCCCTAGTATGCTATAATCGCTTCATGAAACATTGCCAACACTGTCGTATCGAGAAACGTTTCCATCTTTTTCGAGCTAAACGTGTTGGCTTGCTAGGCGCAATTTTAATGGGCCTGCATCTTCTTTTTCATGTTTTTGAGCTTCTCATTTTACCCTCAGCCTTCATGTTATTCAGCGGTCATCTTGCTGAAGAGCCTGCCACTGCCACCTCGAACCAACCAGCCAATATCACTAGCAATACAACGGGCTCTGAAGCTTCGACCTTAGTCTGGCCATGCCAAACCTCTATCGCTCATAGTTTATCGTTCAGTCTCACAGATTCAAATCCACTAACTTCGGGCACTAACCTCGCTACCCCTAATCAAATTTGCCCGCCGTCAAACACTTCAAACACTTCAAACACCTCAAACGAACTTTCATCTCCAAGCGAAAATTCCGATCGTACACCGAAGCCAGTGAAGTAGCGTCTATGAAGCGATCGTTCCACTACGAGATTTTATTCGCTAAACCCAGCCTCACCGCGGAAGATTGGGTGGAATTCCTCCGCACGGTCAGTCATTTGCTCGGACTTTTTTCTGCTTGGCAAATTCTTGTTCGTCTCGAAAATTACACCTTACATTTTTATCTTTGCTCACCTGTGCCGCTGCCCGCCAGTCTCGGATCGAAGGCTTTTCTGTTCAAGCTTGCACCCGATTTTCAAACTGAACAGAACTATTACTCGGAAAATTTTTCATCCGATCAAACTTTCGCGAAACCCGATCTAAAACGCGCTTCGGAACAATCATCCCCACGCCACGTGATCCGGAAAAGTCTCCATCGTGTGTTTTTCAATCATCAATCCGAGAATCTTCTTCAACTCATTCGACGCTGCGAGAGTAGAAGCTATAACTTTCTTGAACTAGAGCTAAATTTTACCAAAATCCTCCAACACATCGCTTCCAAAGCTCATTTTTCCTGCATCCCAAAATCTCAAACCGACCATAAAGCTAAAACTGCCAAACCGTCCTACATTCTCATTTTGCCACCTGGCGCCGAAACTTTGCTGACACTCGATTTTACTACCTATTGCGATTTAGCTTATATGAAAATACCCAAATATCTCCCCACGCACAAAATCATCCATCTTCTCAGTCCGAGTTCGAAAGGGGCATTACTTTTAGCTGACACTTTTCCGTATTCCGAGGAAAAACTTTTTCTCGCTCCCGCCGCCTTCGATTTTGCGAAGCATTCTTTAATCATTGGCAGCAGCGGTGCCGGCAAGTCAAAATTCATCGCGCTTTTCATTCATCAACTTTTCCAAACTCAACCAGAAAATTACAAAGTCGTCGTCATCGATCCGCACGACAATCTCAAGTACGATTGCACCGCGATTGCAAACCAAAAAATCGTCGATTTCATGACGGCAGCAACTGCAATTGACATTTTCAATCAAACCGCACCCACATCCAATTCTCAATCCGTTGCAGTATCGGAACTCGGCGTCAACGTCGAACTTACGCTTGACCTCCTGAAACAATATTTCAACGACGGCTATAACGGCCGGCTTGAACGCGTTTTGCGTTATAGCTTATTCTTACTTATGCAAGCCGGGAAGTTTTCTTTTGTTAATCTGCGCCGCCTTTTGCTTGACGCTGATTTTCGCGGTCAACTCGTCGCGCATACGGAAGGTCTTCCAACTAGCGTCGAACAGTTTTTTCTCACTGATTTTTCCGAACTCAAAACCGGTTCATATAATCTCTCCATCGCCCCAATCATCGCCTTTATCGACGAAATGCAAATGGTCCCGCTCTTTAGTCAGGAATTTCAAGCTCCCAGTCTCGAAGCAACTTTGCAGGAAACCTTCCTCACGATTTTCTCGCTTAATCGCTTACGTCTTGGCACCGCCGTAACGAAAATTATTGCCGGTTTAATTTCTGAACAGCTGTTTCTACTCGCGGAAGCTATGCCGTTTGAACAGCATTTGATTATTATCGTTGACGAAGTCTCAGTAATCGAGAGCCCGATTATTGCGCGAGCGCTTTCCGAACTGCGCAAATATCACGTCTCGATTATTTTGGCGGGCCAATATCTCCATCAAATTACTCCAAACTTGCGTGAGTCTATTCTTGCCAACGTTACGAACTATTACATTTTCCGTTCGTCGAAGACTGATGCCCAAATTATAGCCGAAAATATCGATATTAAGATTCCCGGTGATGACCAGCTATCGAGCCGTGTTGACCTGATTACGAAACTAAAAACTCGTGAATGTCTTGTGCGTATTAGTCACGCCGAAAAACTCCAGCCTACTTTTCGCGCCACGACTGTAGACCATTCACCGAGCGAAACCCGTATTGCCGAAAATGTGATCGTAAACCCCATCCCTGCGATTCTTACCAATCAAAAATCAGCTCCAGAAAAACCGCCCGTCAGTGATGCTCAGATATCTCAGCCACAATATAGTTTTGATCTTGACGACGAAACAAGTTCCGAACAACTTATTAAATCTAACAGCACAAGTCGCAAGAAGTTATCATAATGAGGATCCATGATTGAAAAAGAATTGCCAGCAATTACGAACAAAATTTTCCAAGCAATTTTTGGTCGTGATAACCCGTATGACTTAGAAACTTTGCGCCAAAAATTTGCCTTTGATATTCAACTCCCGACCAAAGTGAAAGATTCTTGGACTGGACAGACCACTTATTCTGCTATGCCCAACGCCCATAAATATATTACTGTCCCCAATACCGATCTTTGGAACGATGGCAAGGGTTGGCTGCGCGAAAAACCGTCGATTTCCGGGATCAAAGATTTACTAAAAATTTGGCGCGAAGAACTGAACTACACTTCGACCGAGCGCGTTTATGACAGTGAAGATGTAGCAAAAAGCGACCCAATTTATAATTCCCGCCATATTTATTGTTCGACTAATTGCGGCGGCTCGAGCTATTTGATTTTCTGCGACGGTTCCTATGATTCGAATTATGCTATTGCTTGTCAACGTAGCTCGAACGTAAATTATTGCTTGCGCGCCGATGACTCTAATGCCTGCACGAATTGTTACAGCGTAATTTGTTCCGGGAAAATCAGTAATTCGCTTTTTATTCAAGACGCTAGTAACCTGCACGAATGTATGTTTTGTAGCCATATTTCGAACCAAGAATATTGCATTTTGAACTCGCAATATGAAAAAGAGGAATATTTTTTCCTTAAAAACAAAATTATCGAATGGATTTTTAAACCAACTTCTGAATCTGGAGATAATGCCGGATGATTTACGCAGTTTATGTCAAGCCAAACTCTAAAAAGGGCCCATTAGTTATCGCGGACGGCGATCGGCTGACCGTTTATCTGCGCGCAAAACCAGTATACGGCGCAGCGAACACCGCTCTGATTAAACTCCTCGCTGAGCATTTCGGCGTTCACCGCTCTCAAATTTCCATCAAAACCGGCCAGACTTCGCGCCATAAACTCATCGAACTCGACATCTAGCCAAAAGTCTTTTCGCGTAGTATAATCAGATTAATTAAAGAGAGGTATCAATGGAGACAGAGTTTAGGGTTGCCAACTGGGCGGATATACCCGAAATTATTGCGCTTACTAACGAGTGTTTTGACGAAAATACACCAGTCGAATATGCGCAGCGCATTTGGGGTGAACATATGCAGGATGAAAATCAAATTTATCTCAATGGCTATCTGGACGGCGAACTAGTTGCACACATGAAAATCACCATCGTCCCGACGATTTATGAAGATATGAATACTTTTGCGATTTTGAATCACGTCTGTGTGAAACCTAGCGCTCGTCGCCACCATCTCGGCACGAAACTCCTCGACGCGGCTTTTGCAATTTGTCGCGACCACGGTGTGAAAGTGGTCGAACTTTGGTCGAAAAACTTCCGTCAACCCGCCCACGCCATGTACAAAAAGTACGGTTTTGAGGTCGTTGATGCTAAATTCTTCAGCAAGGACGTCTAGGAGGGAATGAGATGAAAATCAATAGTGTTTATATCGGTGGCTGGTTCCAGCGAACCATGTTGCAACTTTCCGAAATCTACGATTTCATCCGCAATGGCGAGTCGCAACTCAAGCTCAACAAGAAAAAACTCGCCGAACTCCACAAGAATCTCAACATTGGTAGCGTAGAATATGGCGTCCAAGGCGAAGAATTTGTTTCATTTGTCACTGGTGACCGTTTGCGCGTGAAAATTTTTGAAGATGGCTTGATTATCGTTAGCAGCGACAATGTAAGCGAAGAAACTCTGTTTACTGATGTTGACCGCTTGAAAGATTATTACGAGCAGCAACTTTCAACCGCGATTAATTACTTGTTCAGCCTTGGTGCTCCGGTACCCAAAGAACTCGCCAACATCGAAAACATCTATCCATATTTTGTGGTTTGCGATAATGCTACTCGTGACGAAATTTCTGCTTTGCTTGCGCAAACCGAAAAGCAAAAGTATTTCGAGTTTGATAACAAAGATTATACCGTTGTGCGCGGCGATAAATATTATTTCATCAACAACAAGAAAAAGAATCAAAACCACATCGAACGCTACATCGAAGAACAAGTTTTTATCCGTGAGTTTAAAGGTCAGCTCCATCGCTATCTTAACCTTCATCGTATTATTTGGGAAAAGATTGACAATGTTAAGGATCGTGCCAAGGTTAAAGGTAAAGATGTCATCATGTTCTCCAGTAAGCTCGAAGGTTATGCGAAGACCGTCACCCTCATTGATGGCCGCATTCAGCAAATGTCAACCTATCTCCCCACACGCGAACGCATCGCTAAACAGGACGAAGATCTCGTCGAATTCCTAGCAATTTCCGGTTATCGTTATGAAACTTTGCGCGATACCTTAGAATATATTAAAGACCTTTGGGATATGACAAAAACTTATGTTACGTCGGCCCAGAAACTGTTTGACGGTATTAAACAAGACGTTACTTCTAGTAGTATCGACAGCCTCACTATTGTTACTTCAATGTCCGCC
Source organism: uncultured Candidatus Saccharibacteria bacterium (assembly GCA_948435375.1). Classification (GTDB taxonomy): domain Bacteria; phylum Patescibacteriota; class Saccharimonadia; order Saccharimonadales; family Saccharimonadaceae; genus Nanosyncoccus. The sequence goes on along the minus strand of CAOJGQ010000002.1, from coordinate 74,084 downwards.
GGTGCCGCCATTCTTGATCTTTTCATGGAGTCCGAACCTAGCTTCACGAGCTTTGGCTTCATCTATTTCTTTATCCTGGCCGTAGTTGGCTGGTCGGCCACAAAAATTTTGGCAAAAATCAATGAGAAGCGGAAATACGAAATTTCCGATGTTGATTACGAGAAAAATATTAAATAAGGAGTTGATATGAATCAAACTAAAACCAAATGGCTTCGACGTGGGGTAGCGGCAGCCCTTGCGATTTTACTGCTTGTTGGCATCGTACTTGATATTTCAGTTTTTGCTACTGAAGGCGAAAACACCGAACATATCCCAACTGCTACCAGCAATATTCCAGGCGAAAATGCTCGCGGTGCAGCAGAAACTCCTACTTCGGGCGAAAATTCTGCCTCAGACCAGCCCAAACCAACTTTCGCTGTTGACGAAGATGATGACAACAGTATTCGTATTAAGGTTGGCAACAACTCGCTCTTGTTTGGTAATGATTTTGCTACGCGTGATAATATTAAAGGACTGGCTTTCATTGCTGGCAACACGATTATGGTCGACAATTCCGCGAAGTATGGTTTTGTAGCGGGCAACACGGTGAAGATTTCCGGCGCCATCCAAAACGATCTTTTCGTCACTGGCAATCTTTTGAATATTACTGAAACAGCCAATATTGGCGGCGACGTTTTCGCTGCTGGTAATGAAATGGTCGTGCAGACCGACTTGCCCGGCGACCTGGCTTTCACGGGGAGCACGCTTAAGATTGAAGGTACAACAATTCGCGGCAACGTCAACCTTTCAGTTGATAAAGTTGTCTTTGACGCCAATACCAAAATCGAAGGCTCTTTGACTTATAATGATACCGCTACAATCGTTGGTCTCGGTAATGCTAGTATTAAAAACGTCGAGAGCTATCATATTGACGAAGAAGAACCATCGCTCGCCCGCGAATTCTACGCTAAATTCCTCAGCATGGTCGGCCTCTTCATCGTCATGCTAGTATTGATCTTCCTCATGCCTCGTCTGCACCACGAAGTTGCGCGTACTGATAACACTCAAGGCATTATCGTTCGCATGGCGACTGGCGCATGGTTGCTAATCCTAATTCCGATCCTGGCTATCTTTGCACTCTGTTCTGTGGTGGGTGTGCCGCTGGGATTGATACTGATCGCGCTTTACGTGATTGCGATCTATGTTTCTCAAGGTTTTGCCGGTGTCTGGGTTGGACATCTCGTAATTGAAAAACTTGCTAAGAGCCGTGCCAATGTTTACATCGAAGCACTCGTCGGTATCGTTTTGCTTGGCGTGCTTTCAATGCTGCCATATATTGGCGGGTTGATCTATTTCCTGAGCTTGCTGCTCGGTTTTGGCACTCTAGCGCATTATTTCAAGCCAAATAAATTTGTCGAAGCAGATAGTGGTGATGGTAAAAACGGCAAGCTATTAGCTGAGAAACCTTTCACCAAGTCTTCGACACAATCTTCCAGCAAGTCTGTTGGTAAACTTTCTGATAAATCCGCTACTAAATCTTCTGTCAAAACTCCGATCAAGCCAGATTCAAAAAAATCACAGGCCAAATCAAGCGACGAAAACAATAGCCAGACTAATTAAGCTCAGAACCGAAGCAGTAGAAGCAGGATGGCGGAATTAAAACAGTAGGGAACAAGATATATGCACGAAAGTTGGAAAACGTTTCTCGATTCAGAGTTTAACAAACCATATTTCAAAGAACTGAGCCAGTTTTTACATTCCGAATACGAAACCAAAACTATCTTTCCGCCCAAGCCACAAGTCTTTCGTGCATTTACTACTGACCTATCTAGCGTCAAAGTGGTGATTCTAGGTCAAGATCCATATCACACACCCAAGGCTGCGCACGGCCTCGCCTTTTCGGTGCCAGATAGTCAGCCCATCCCGCCTTCGCTTATTAATATCTACAAAGAAATTGATAGTGAATTTGGCTCACACCAAAATCCTTCCGGCAATTTGAAAGCTTGGCAAGAGCAGGGCGTGCTGCTACTTAATAATGTCCTCACGGTCGAAGCGCATAAGGCTGGGTCGCATCGTGGTCACGGGTGGGAAACTTTCACGCAAGCCACTGTCGAATACCTTAACGAAGCTTGTGATCATCTGGTCTTTCTACTTTGGGGACGTGATGCGCGCAGCAAGAAGCCACTGATTGACCAGCAAAAACATCTTATCCTTGAATCTGCACATCCTTCACCGCTCTCGGCTTACAATGGGTTCTTCGGCAACAATCATTTCAAGCGCACAAACGAGTTTTTGACCGCGCATGGACTCGCTGAAATCAAGTGGTAATATATATATATATTTATATATATTAGATGACTTCGTATATAATTGAATGATGAATCGGCGTAATGCAAAATACCAACTATATGATCCGCCGCGTTGCTGGGTTGGCGACCAACACAAAATTTCCTATGCTACCCGTGAGGAAGCTGAGACTGCTGCGCTCGTCGCGAAACATGACTACGGCACGCCAAAACTCGGTGTATACAAATGTGAATATGGCAATCATTGGCACCTTAGTTCGAGGTAAAAATTGCCCGAGTCCAGGGTTTTTATTAATGCTTTGGCCCGACTCCAGCTCGTGGTGCTAAAGGTATCTTGCGCTTTTTGTTGTCTTCTACGATGCTGGGCACTCCGGTAGTTTGTGTCTCTGCTTGGCTATCGCTCTCATCGCCTGAATCTGCCGCGCCGCCTGGGCTAGAACTATTGTCAGAATCATCGCTTGGCTTATTGTCGGATGAAGCGCCATTAAACTCTAAGATTAAACTGTTTCTCGTACCTCGATTACCGTTTCTATCATAAGGTATGAGGGTCAGCTTGAGCTGCGAATCTGCCTTGTGTTGTAAACCTGACAGGTCCAACGTTTGCGGCGCGCTAACATCTTTAATCTCCGTATATCCCAGTATCGCGTCATTCACGCTAATCAATACTCGTTTGGCGTCAGTGGTAAACTTGACCTGGGTGGCGCCGGCGACAATCGGTTTCACTGAAATTGTGTGGATTGTCGCCGGCGCTCCCACCGCCCCGTCACCGACGACGACCTTCGCCGACATTGTACTTTGACGATTTTGTTTATCTATCACCCGCACTTGTATAAAACCGTCAAATTCATCCGTATAAGTCTGTTCAATCGTTGTCCCAGCGTTCCTATACTCAAAATTCCCATCACCGTTCAAATCCCAATCGAATAGTAGACCATGTTGGCTTGTCTGCCCTTCAATCCAAGTATATGATTCACTTGCATCAAACTTTACCGTTGTGCCAGTCGGTACAGCGTATTTCATTTTTGCTAGTTTTACTACCGGACGGTTGACGATAGCATCTGTTATATCTGTAAGCTGACTGCCAGGACTAAAAACTCTTCCTCCTGTCATTCCCGCCAACTTTTGATAAAGCGGCTTGTTGCTGGAACTAGTAACAAAATAAGCATTCACCGGATCAATTTCCAAACTTCGTCGCACAACTTTTTCTAGCGTCGTTCCGTCGCGGTCCGGCTCTAAATACCCACCATCCGTCACGACTACCATAGATTTATTCGCTCCATCTTGCCAATTTACTTTATCCATCGCATAAAGCATCGCCGACAAAGTTGATTCCTCAGAGTCTCCCCCTGCCTCATTTTCCGACTGGATATTGTCGAGTTTCTGGACAAAGGTTGTGTAATCGCAACTCAGATCGCAATGCATTTTGGTTGGGAATGGATCATCTAGGTCGCGAAATTCGAACAGCGCAATCCTGCCGCCTGTCCTTAGTGTCGTTTCAGCCAGACGCTTCGCCTCGTTGCGATATTTATCCATCAAATTCATCATCGAACCAGTCGAATCCACAAGAAAAACCACATTATTTTTCGTGCTGCTAGATTTTTGCCAATCAATCACGGTCAAACCCGGAAATTCTCGTTGCAAGAGAATCGCAATATATTCTGCTGCTGCGGCGTACATCCCATCTTCGACGTAGCTCGTATGATCTTCAAGGCTCCAATGCGAACTGCACATCAAATCCTGTTTATTACACCAAATTCCTACTTTCCCGCCAAATCCTTGCGGCTGATAAGGCCGCTGGCTGCCCAGAATCCCCTCGAACGCTCGACAATCTGCCACGTCGCGCCGATATTCCGACAAATTATGCCCCGTGCAGGCTGGTGGCGAAATCCCTTCACCCTCCGGCAAATATAATTTCGGATCACCAAAAGTCGCCGCATAGATAATTTTCCCCGAATCAAGCTCGGGTAAACTTTGCGAAACCACCATCGCGCCTTGTGAGTAACCACCCAGCACAAATTTCGTTTTTGGACATTTTGCCGCAACATTGCTTATGTAATTCTTTAGTTCGCGTATCCCTGCGTCCACACTTTGACCAAACTCAAAAGCTTCACCACCACTCACCGCTGCACCCACTAAATTTGCCACTCCACCCGCCGAGCCTGCCACCGCCACAGCTGGGTATTTTGCTACCCCGTATTTGCCATCTTGCGCCTGGCTGCCGAGTTCATAAAACTCATACTTTAGCGTCCGCTTTGTGCTCAGCTGACTTTCGAGCTGTTTTTGCCACTCCTCCGCACTTTTATCGTCCAACTCCTCGCCCGAGCCACGCGCAAAGACAAATTTTAGATCATCACAATTAGCCAACGCCGCGCTACTAAAATTCACCTCCAAATTTCCTCCGATCATAATCGCCACTAGCACCAAATATTTTATTTTTCGCATTTTTCCTCGCGATTTTTAGTATTTTCGCCAGTGTAACAAAATTTTTTCAAAACTTACAAGCATATCCATGTTCAAAAAGGCCATTTTGTCCCAAAAATCCATATGTTTATGCTATAATTAAACACAAGTTAAATAATCAGGTGGGTCGGTTGAGTAAGTTAGCGCGTTATTTGAATGAGCATGTGGTGGGGAATGTTTTTGATAACGCCGAAATTCTGGAATTATACAAAAACGATCGTTCGATTTTGACTCAAAATCCCCGTCTCGTCGCTTTTCCTGAAACCACCGATGACGTGCGTAAGCTGGTACGTTTTTCTCACCAGCTTGCCTCGCGCAATTTTCGCTTGCCAATCACCATGCGCGGCGCCGGCCTCGACAAAACTGGCGCAGCGATTGGTGACGGTCTCATCATGTCGACCGCGAAACTCAACCATTTCGAAGAAATCGACCTGCGTGGTCGGCTCATCCGCGTCCAACCCGGCCTCACGCTCGGTCGTCTGAACGCCGCGCTGCGTTTCACCGGTCTCGAGCTGCCCGTACGCGCCAATCCGCGCTCCACTATTGGCGGCTTAATCGCTAATTGTTCGAGTGATCCGCTCAGCGATCATTACGGTGGTATTTATCACTTCGTCGAGCGCATGGAAGTTGTCCTCTCGAACGGGGAATTAGCCCAACTCGCCCCCTATAATGCTCATGGTTTGAATATTAAACAAGGTCTCACAAATTTTGAGGGTGAAATTTATCGCAAAATTGACAATCTCTGGGATAAATATGGCGATATTATCGTTGATCGTAGTATGCAACCGTTTGATTTGCGTGGTTATGCCAACATCACCAAAGTTCGCCAAGGTCATGTTTTCAATCTCTTGCCGCTCTTTTTTGCCTCCCAGGGCACGCTCGGGATTATGACCGACGTCATTTTGCGCCTCGAACCTACACCCACCAATACCCGCCGTCTCGCCGTTTCGTTCCATGACTTGCGTCAAGCCCAGCGCTTTTTGACCTTTGCGCGCGATCTTGACCCGTTGGCGCTAGATATTTATGACCTCAGCATCATCGAACAAGCCAATCAATTTGGTAACAAACCCGACCTTTTTCGGCGCAAAATTGGCCAAGGCCTGCTAGTGATCGCCGAATTTGACGGTTGGCGTTTTCGCTCGCAGCGCAAGATCAATCATTGCCTCGAATTTCTCCCTTCTAGCATCTATTCCGTCGTCGAAACCCCTGAAAATCGCCAAAGTTTTGCCGAAGTTGACCGTGCTCTCGCGAGTTATCTAAATGATGATTTAGCCGGTGAACGCACTCCGCTCTGCGACGACGTTTATATTCCCGAAGTGAAGTTGGAAGATTTTCTGCGCGAGCTGGAAAAGCTGGGCACCGAGTTGGATACGAAATTGGCAGTTTTTGGCTCATTTTCCGCTGCGAACTATCACGTCCGCCCTGATTTTCGCTGCGAGACTGCCGAAGATCGCCAAAAAGTCGCCAAATTCCTCCGCACCTATACTGCATTGGTCGAAAAACTCGGCGGCTCGATTACCGGTGGCACCCCCGAAGGCCGCTTGAAGTCTATCCTCGCTGTGCCTCATCCGGTTGGCGAGCAAGCGCTTTATCAGGAAGTTAAAGATATTTTCGACCCATATAATATCTTGAACCCCGGCGTGAAACTGGGCGCCGAGCGTAAAAAGGTCCTCCAGAGCTTCCGTAGCACACCACTGCTGGGCGTTTGCGAAGCCGACTAGCGACGAGATTTCGAGAACCTGCGAAAGTGTGCTATAATTACTCCCATGAAGACTACAACCAAGAAATTATCCGATACTAAAGTCGAAATTACCGCTATCATCGGTACTGAAGAACTCAAAGCTGCCCGTGAACAGGCGATTAAACAGTTAGCCGAAAATCTCAAAGTTCAAGGTTTTCGTAAGGGCAAAGCGCCGCTTTCCGTAGCCGAGAAGCATCTTTCGCCCAACGAAATTTCCGAGCATACGCTCGATCTTGCCGTCCGCTCTTCAATGCCGGCGGCGTTTGCCGATGCTGCTTGTGAGCCGCTCGCGATTGAGAATGTTAACGTCGTGAAATACGTCCCCGACGAAACTGCCGAATTTATCGTCACCGCCGAAATTCTCCCCGAAGTGAAACTGGGCGATTATAAAAAGCTCACTGCCGCGCTCGATCAGACCGAGGCCAGCGAGGCTGATGTCCAAGAAATTATTGATAACATCATCAACGCCTACGCCGAGAAAAAAGTCGCCAAAAAGGCCGCCGAGAATGGCGACGAAGTGATTATTGATTTTGTTGGCAAGAAAGACGGCGAAGCTTTTGCGGGCGGCACGGCGAAAGACCATCACCTTGTTCTTGGTTCGGGCCAGTTTATCCCCGGCTTCGAAGATGGGATTGTTGGCCACTCCGCTGGCGATAAGTTCGATCTTGAGCTCACTTTTCCGAAAGATTATCCAGAGAAATCTTTGGCTGGTGAGAAGGTAGTCTTTGAAACCCTCGTCAAACAAGTCAACGAAGTCATCAAACCCAAAGAAGATGACGCTCTCGCCGAAAAGTGCGGCAAGTTTAAGAATATGGCCGAGTTGCGCGCAGACATCAAGAAAAATCTCGAAGCTCAAAATGAGCATCGCGCCATGGATAAGTTTCGTGACGATTTAGTCAAAGAGCTCGTTGATCACTCGAAAGTCGAAGCGCCCGAAATTCTCATCGGCGACCAAATGCGCTTTATTCACGACGACGTGGTGCGCAATGCCGCCTCGCATGGTATGACTTTTGAGCAATATCTTGAGCGCGCTGGCGAAACCGCCGAATCCTGGGAAAAACAGGCTCGCGAACTAGCCGCCGAACGCGTGAAAGCTTCGCTGGTTCTCCAGATTCTGGCCCGCGAAGAAAAAGTCGAAGTCGCCGAAGAAGAAGTCGCTGCGAAAATTGCCGAACTCCAAGACGTCTATAAGAATTCCAAGGAGGCGCTCGCTAACCTGAAAAAACCCGAAGTTCGCCAAGATGTCAAAAATCGCATGATTATCGACAGGACCATGGAGCTCTTGGTCGAGGCTAACCGCGACAACAAACCGTCCAAGAAAGCCAAAACTGACAAAAAAGCGGCGAAGAAGGCTGAAAAAGCAACGAAAAAATAAACCAGTCGAATAATTGACCCCTATTTCTCCATTATATCACACATCACTAAAAAAGTCAAGCATAAGCCTCAAAAATTGCCAAAAACCCTTGAATTTTGTCGATTTTTGCGCTATAATGACGACAAGAGTTTCAGGCTCTCTGCTATTGCTGTAAACAGAAGGCCAATATTATATAATATTAAGTTAATTAGGAATTTTATCGTGCCAACTATTAATCAGTTGATTCGTAAACCTCGTCAGAAAGCGGCGAAAAAGTCCAAGGCTCCGGCTCTCGGCTCTATCGTCAACACGCTCAAAACCAAGCGCTACAACCAAGCCGCTCCCCTGAAGCGCGGCGTCTGTCTGAAGGTTACTACCAAGACCCCAAAGAAACCTAACTCCGCCTTGCGCAAGGTCGCTCGTGTCCGCCTGACCAATGGTCAGGAAGTCTGGGCTTACATCGGTGGCGAAGGTCATAACCTGCAGGAACACGCCGTAGTGCTAGTGCGTGGCGGTCGCGTGCCGGATCTTCCGGGTGTGCGCTATCATATTGTCAGAGGTACTTTGGACCTCCAGGGTGTCCAAGGTCGTAAACAAGGCCGTTCGAAATACGGTGCCAAGAAGGGAGAATAATTTATGCCACGCAAAGTTACTAAATCTCTCGAGCGCCAAGTTTCGCCCGATCGTAAATATCAGAGTGTGCTCGTCCAGCGCTTGATTAACAAATCCATGCTCGACGGCAAGAAACAAGTCGCCGAACGTGCTGTCTATCAAGCTCTCGAGGGCGCCGCGCGCAAGCTGAATTCTGAGGACCCCGTCGAAGTCTTTGAGAAAGCTATCGCGAATATCAGCCCAGATTTCGAAGTGAAATCTCGCCGGGTTGGTGGCGCGAACTACCAAATCCCGTTCCCAATCGAGGGTCATCGTCAGCTGCACTTCGCCTTTTCTTGGCTGGTGCAAGCTGCCCGCGCTCGTAGCGGTATGCCGTACGCTAAGCGCCTCGAGCTCGAGATCGTCGATGCTTACAACGAAACTGGCGCCGCCTTCAAGAAGAAGGAAGACTGCCACCGCATGGCCGAAGCCAACCGTGCCTTTGCGCACTTTGCTCGTGCTTAAGGTGTGCCTAAAGCTATCGCATGGAAAAATGATGTCCAATCTGGGCATCATTTTTCCAATCACGGGAATGAATGATATAAACAATTTAAGTCATACAAAACGGAATTGCAAGTACCACATCGTCTTCACTCCGAAGTTAAGGCGACATTATGTAGGGTACGCTCGACTGTAATTGATTATAAATTTCCACGCCAGCATCCTCGCCGGTCAGCGTCGCCGCCACATCCAAGTCCATAGTATCGCCCAACGCTTCTTGTACTGTACGATCCGGCCCGAAGGAACGTGCATTATCCTCCTCCTAGCGTGACAAGATCACATCATGCCCAATAAAAGCAATGACCCCAGCGAGCAATCATGTGAGCGCCACACTACATAAAAAACTAAAAACAATCTTAATCATTTTCCAAACCATCTTTTACCCTCCTTAAAATGATCATTCTTTTGGTCCGGGCTCCTCGGTTGATTAGCCATTCAAACTGATAAAATACCTAAGAATCTCTCTTAGGTTATCAAAACACCAATCAGCTAACCCAAGAATTAGCCTTATACTTTCATTATAGCATACAATATTCAAAAAGTCAATATTTTTACCCTATTTTCCGTCATTTTCTCAACTTTCCCGCCAAAAGTGTTGTAATCTTTACAACACTAATTGCAAGACCCAAAAAGCTACTCAATCCAGCACTACTAGCATATAAAACCATCTCAAAATCTCCTATATATCTAACTCGTGGCGGGGCCGTGACTATGACTACTGGCTCTTTGAGGGGCGCGGGCGGCTTTGGCAACTACCGGGCTAGCACTGCCTATCCATCTGAGCTCGATACGTACACCCTCCATTTCAATAGCGCTAACGTCATCCCGTCGAACGGCTACGATCGTTGGTACGGCTTTATGGTCCGTCCCGCAAAGCCAAACCATCGATTACTATTTGGTGATATATAAAATTGGTACAGATAAAAATTAAAATTATAAGCGTTGGTCGTAGACAAAAAGGCTGTCTTGCTCCAATCAGCCCCATATTCCCCAACGTATCTCAAAGAACCAGTCAACACCATCATGTAACCACCACGAGTTAGATATATGAGTAAATTAGCAGATGATTTTAATTTTCTGGTTCTGTTTGATAAAGAATGAAGACTGCCATTAGCTTTTTACCTTTCCACATATCATGAAAACCCAAATCACCCATCTTCATTTTTTGAAAACCTTATGCTATAATAAACCTAAAGGACTTTTTAGGAGAAAACAATGGTTAGACTCGCGATAAATGGATTCGGACGGATTGGGAGATCGGCTTTCAAGATTGCTTTTGAGCGCCATGACGCGGAAGTGATCGCGATCAATAGCCTCGGCGATACTAAGACCTTCGCTCATCTCCTGAAATATGATTCCGCTTATGGAGTCTATGATCATGAAGTCAGCTACGACGAGCGCCATATTATTGTTGATGGTCATAAAATTCTCTTCCTGAACGAGCCCGAGCCGGTTAAGCTTCCTTGGGATAAGCTCCAAATCGACGTCGTGCTGGAATGTACTGGCCACTTTACTAAACCCGAAGACGCCCGCATGCATATTAAAGCCGGCGCACGAAAGGTGGTGATTTCCGCTCCCGCGAAAGGGGCTGGCGCGAAGACGGTTGTGCTCGGCGTGAACGAAGAAGTCGTGACCGCGGATGATGATGTGATCTCTTGTGCTAGTTGTACTACAAACTGTATCGCCCCAGTCATGAAGGTGCTTGAGGATAACTTTGGTATCGAAAAAGCCATGATGACCACGGTTCATTCCTATACGGTTTCACAGCGCCTGGTTGACGACGTGGCGAAAGACTTGCGTGAAGCTCGCGCGGCTGGCGTAAATATTGCCCCAACCACGACTGGTGCTTCGAAAGCCGCCGCCTTGACAATTCCTAGCCTCGATGGCCGTTTTAACGGGCTTTCGGTGCGCGTACCGAGCTTGATTGTCTCGCTAGCCGATATTACTGCCGTCCTGAAGCATAATGTTACGGTCGAAGACCTTAATTCTGCCCTCGAGAAAGCCGCCCGTGAACCATATTATGAAGGAATCCTCGATGTTTCGAAGGCCGAGTTGGTTAGTTCGGACTTCCGCGGCAACTCACATTCCGCCGTTGTTGACCTGCCGCTCACCGATGTTGTTGGTGGAAATTTGGTCAAAGTTGTGGCCTGGTATGACAACGAATGGGGCTATTCGAACCGTCTCGTCGAACTTTCAGTTGACTTTGGCCGCAGTGTATAGTGTAAGAATAGGAAAGGAGTAGATATGATGCCAGAATATACCATTTATCTCGGAGCCGACCATCGCGGATTTCAGAAAAAGGAAGAGCTTTTTGACCTTTTGAAAGATTGCCACGAAAATGTCAAGGTTGAAGATCTCGGAGCGGAAGAATATGAGGAGAATGACGATTTTAATGACCCAGCTAAGGCGGTAGCAAAAGCGGTGGCGAAGGATGAATATGGTTTTGGCGTATTGCTCTGCGGTTCTGGGCATGGCGTTTGTATTCAAGCTAACCGTATAAAAGGCGCGCGCGCTGTTCGTGTCGAAACTCCCGAAGATGCCGTTTTAGGTCGCGAACATGATTGGGCAAACATCGTTTGCTTGCCGGCCGATGAGCTATCAGCCGATGATATGGAAAAAATCGTCAAGGCTTTTTGCCATGCACGCCCTAATCTTGACCAACGCTATGCTCATCGTGTCGAGCGACTTGACCAAGAAACCGGAGAAAAATAACCATGGCCGAAATCGTCCCCACTATTACCACTAACGACCCCAATCTTTTTCGCCAAAATCTCGAGAACTTTGCTAAATTCGCTAAGCGTATTCAGATTGATACATCCGACGGCAGTTTCGCTCCTACTACCCTAGTATCGCTAAGCGACATGGATCAATTTTCCGCCGGCGTAAAAATTGACCTCCATCTCATGACTGCTCAGCCCAGTAGTTATCTGCCGCAAATTATCAATCTGAAACCCAGCCTTTGTATTGTGCACGCTGAAGTGAATGACGATATTAATAACATCTTTGCCGAGCTTAAACAAGCTGGAATTGAGGTCGGCCTCGCTCTCCTGAAAACCACTTTCCCCGGTAAGGTCGCAGCTGCCATCCAGGCCGCCGACCATGTTATGATTTTTGCTGGAGAGCTCGGCCGGCAGGGCGGCAGGATCGACATGCTCCAAGCCGAAAAGGTACCGCTCATCCGCGCTATCAACCCAACCGTCGAAATCGGCTGGGATGGCGGCGCTAACCTCAGCAATGTCCGGGCCTTGGCCCATGACGAAGTGAACGTTATTAACGTCGGCAGCGCAATCTCGAGCGCCGCCGATCCTGCCGCCATGTATCAATCCCTCGTCGCCGAAAGTGAGAAAAAAGGAGTATTACTCTAATGTTAGATGAAGATTTTTTAAAACAACTCGAAGCCGCCGACATTAAGCGTGCTAAAGCTTATGCGAATGACCTTGAACGCGGCCTAAAAATCGTCCGTACTTATCCGCAGGGCGTTACCATTTTCGGCTCCGCCCGCTTGCCTCAGGATAATAAATATTGCAAAAAAGCCCGCGAGCTCGGCCAGCTCCTCGCTCAGAACGGCCATGCGGTCATTACCGGCGGCGGTCCCGGCATCATGGAAGCCGCCAACCAAGGCGCTTTCGAATACGGTGGTAAGAGCATTGGTCTCAACATCACCCTGCGCCACGAGCAATTCCCGAATCCCTACCTCACCGACATGCTAAATTTCAAATATTTCTTCGCTCGCAAAGTCATGCTCGCCATGTCCGCCAAAGTCTACGTTATGTTCCCAGGCGGTTTCGGCACCCTCGACGAACTCTCCGAAATCACCGTCCTCATGCAAGAAGGGAAGATGCCAAAAATGCCAGTTTTCCTCTTTGGTAAGAGTTTTTGGCGCCAGCTGGACAAGTTTTTCGAGGCCAAAATGCTTCCGCTCGGCCTAATCAGTAAAAACGACCTCAAAATTTTCAAACTCACCGACGATGTCGCAGAAATCGTCAAAGCCGCTAACAAAATCGGCCATCCGCCCATCAAAACCAACTATTACGACGGTTTCTCGAGCGCCGAAGACGAAGAATTTGGCCTCTCGGATGAAGAGAAAATCATCAAATAGGTATTGACATAAGCGCCTTCATGTGATACGATAGAAGGAAGGGGGATGTATTTTTAAAATTCTGCCATCCCTGAGAGGAGGAGTAGAGAATGAAAGGTGCAGAATTTTGTGAGATTTTCATGAATATCGGCGAGCCGGAGACGAAACTGAATCCAGACGAGCGTCTGAGAATGATTCTAGATGCGCCACCGCTCGAGATTGCTTGGATCTTGGCGCCGCTCAAATTGCAAATCCACAGCGAAGTTTATAAGATGAAAGACAAAGTTAGCGTCGTGGATGTTATCGACACCGAAATTGACCGCTTTAAGGTCTACCATCCGTGTGTCGAGAGTATCTTGAGTGGCGCCGATCAGCGCTACAATCTGTGGCGAGTTGAAATATTTCGGTCTCATGTGCGGCTGCATTATTATCTTGCTGGGGTTGATCGGCCGCATGGGAGCATTATTGACATTAAGACCAATAATAAACATTATCTGAGTCTTCTGGTCAAAGCACAACCCTTTAATGGTTTAGCGGAGCGTCAATTTTGCTGTAATTATTGTGATGACGCGGCTTTCGGTCGAATTATCCGTGTAGCCACCTACACCAGCCAGCGTGGCATTAAAATCTCCGAAGACTATTCCGAAGCTGATTTAAGGCAATTTGACCAGATTATACACTATTAACCTAATTGGCGAAGATAGCAATACAGTAAGAAGGCGGAAATTTTTCGATCAAACGTACTAGCTTACTAGTGCGTTTTTTCTTGCTCAATCTCATCATCTCTTGGTTTCAAAATCTCCCACATCGCAATCGCTGCCGCCACCGAAACATTGAAAGATTCCTTCCGCCCTTGCATCGGAATTTCCAGGAAATAATCACATTCCTGCCGGATTTTGCTCGGAATCCCCTCGACTTCTTCGCCCAGAATCAAAATCAGCTGTTCCGGCGGAGCCTGCTGAGAAACCATTTGCTCTTCAAGCCAATCACTCGCCCCAAGCATTATCCGTCTTTTTATCTCTTCTGGCGCCAAATTATTTTCCAGACCCATGACCAGTCCGCCCTGTACTTTTTCTTCTGCTAACCAGCTCGGCAGATCATCCACATTCTCCCGCGCTACCATTTCCTCCGCTCCTAGCGCCGACTTGGCAATTTGTCGATTCAACTTTTCCCGTAAATGTGGCAAAAGCTCCGGGTCGTCATAGCGCGGTGTGTAACCAGAGAAAATCACTCGCTCCACCCCCAGCCCCTCCGCCGTGCGCAAAATCGCCCCCACGTTGTAGGTTGAGCGGATGTTATGGAGGACGATTTTTAGTTTCATAACCTTATTTTACTACATCCGGCAAAACTCTCATAACGCAGCTTTTATCGGCTAAGCAATACATCACAAAAGTATTGACAAAACATCAAATCTGTGATAAAATCGAAGTATGCAGATGAGAATCTGCATGACTAAAAATTGTGGTATAGGTTCACCCTGTGTACACAGGGTATTTTTCGCAAGGGAAATACCCTCCTGAATTAGGAGTTTTCGAACATTAATTTTCTGCTGTCATCTTCCTTTACCTCAATACCTTCCGCTTTTTACGGTGTTAAGTATAAGACTACGGTCGTATATTTTGCACCGTGAAAACGGAAAAAATTTGGAGGTAGAGAAATATGGAAGAATTGTTGATGACTGATGTGAATAAAAAGTTTGCCGAAGCGAGAAAGCTTTGTCCCGGCATGTCGGAAGAGGTTTATGCTCTTACGGATTATCTTGCCAGCGTCGCCAATAGCACCCTATACCCAGGCGGTGTCGTGGTTACACTGCTGGGCGTGAGGGACGATTTGGAGAAAAACCGTTGTGGTTTTTCTGGCGTAATGGAGTTTCCAGAATATTTTATCACCCATGGCGTCCAAGCAAGAGCGCAGATGCGTTATCTTCTGCAGGTAATTGATGCCATCGCTGAGCCCGACTTTGCTGAAGCTGTCCGCAGAGAATGCAAAGAAGTATTCGGCTGGAACGTACCCAAGCGCATTGTCGTCGCGAGTAAAGTCAGCGAGCATGACTATATCGGTGCGGCCGTGGACTGGTGGGCGGAAATGATCCAGCATCCTAAGATGGATAATGGCGAAGCTGGCCTGGCTAATCTGATGACCATGTTTGGCGGTAGCAAGCGCCAGCTAACCGAACCAGAATTGCAGATTTTCCGCGAGAGCCTTGCTGCCGGTATCACTGAACAAATGGGCACCGTCGGACGTTGCACCCTGGATGTCGACTATAGCCCCGACCATATTCTGGGTGAAGCTGGCGCACGCATTGGCCTAAACCGGTTCGACTTCCCGCGTAAAACCACCATGTATATCAACGAATCTACGGTTACTGTTAGTATCGGATGCGGTGCTCCTGAGCAGGTGATCTGGCGTGCCGAGCAGCCATAAACACTAAAGTCCACACGATCTTAGACAGCAGAAAAACTACCCGTCTTTTGTGGCGGGTAGTTTTTACGTAGGGTAGAATGCTCAAAGCCTATCTTCTCATTATAGCACGTATCTCTGAAAAAGTCAATACTTTTAACGCCTAAACCCGATTTTCCCAGTAATTTTCCCTAAAATATGCTATAATTTCTTCATGGATAGATATGACCCGCTGAAAATTGAACAAAAATGGCAAAAAATTTGGGACGAGACGGAGGCTTTCAAGGCTGGCCCGCTCGATGCCAAAAATCCTGACGGTAGTCTCAAACCGAAGAAATACCTCGCTGAAATGTTCCCCTATCCTTCCGGTGCTGGTCTGCACGTCGGCCATGTCCGCAATTTTACCATCGTCGATGTTTTGACGCGTTTCTATCTTCAGCAGGGTCTGAACGTGCTGCGACCTTTTGGCTATGATACTTTTGGTCTGCCGGCCGAAAATTATGCCATCAAGACCGGCATTTCACCCCAAGAAGCTACGCAAACCAACATCAAGAATTTCCGCAAGCAGGCGAAGAAGCTCGGCTATGCCGTCGATTGGAGCCGCGAAATTAATACTTCTGACCCAGAATATTATAAATGGACTCAGTGGTGCTTCCTTCAGCTCTACAAAAAAGGTCTCGCTTATCAGAAGGAATCTTATCAATGGTGGTGTCCGGTCGACAAAACTGTCCTCGCCAATGAACAGGTCGAAGGTGGTAAGTGCTGGCGCTGTGGCCATGAAGTCGAGAAAAAGAAGATGAAACAGTGGTTTTTCAAGATTACCGACTATGCGGACGAGCTACTCGACGACATCGACCAACTCGACTGGCCCGACAAGATCAAAACCATGCAGAAAAATTGGATTGGTCGCAGTGAAGGTGCCGAGATCAAGTTCCAGATTGATGGCGGGCCACATTTTGTGGGCGAACCACCCCGCGCTGGCAAAACGAATACCAAACGTCGCACCATCCAGGCTTTTGTTCATAACCCCAAGACCAATCAGTGGCTGGCGATTAGTTACAAGAAAATGGACTGCATTGCGCCCGTGATTGGTGGCGTCGAAGGTGAAGAGACGCCAGAAGCCGCTGCCCGTCGTGAGGTCTTAGAAGAGACTGGTTATAAGAATCTTAAATTTGAGGCAATTTTGGGTGAATACCGCGCCAGTTTTTATGCCGAACATAAAGACGTCAACCGCGAAATTGAAGCTACTCAAGTATATTTTACGCTCGAAAATGATGAACGCGCAGAAGTGTCTGATAATGAAAAAGCCACGCAAGATACTTTGTGGCTTGATCGCGATGAATTCTTGAATTGCGATAAACGCATGAAGAATGAACTCGAACTCGCCTTCGCCCGCATCGCCCGATCAATGAAGACTGATGATTCTGATGAGCGGCGAACGTCTCAGTCTCTGCCTGAGAGGATCCGGAGTTACGACGAGAACGAGCGCCAAAGCCCTGCAACGGCAGGTGCTTTGGACGCGCCTCGAAGGCAAACGGCTGAGACATTCGCAGATTTAGATAACATTACTGTCTTCACCACCCGCCCCGACACAATCTTCGGCGCCACCTTCCTCGTCCTCGCCCCTGAGCACCCCATGCTCAAATATCTCGTCACCGACGAAACTCGCCAAAAAGTCGACCAATATCGTACCGTCACCCTGAAAAAATCCGAAATCGAACGTCAGGAAAGCAAGGAAAAAACCGGCGTTTTCACCGGTAGCTACGCCATCAACCCTGCCACCGGCGCTAAAATGCCAATTTGGGTGGCCGACTATGTTCTCATGGGCTATGGCACCGGCGCTATTATGGCTGTCCCCGCCCATGACGAGCGCGACTTTGAGTTTGCCGAAAAATTCGATCTGCCGGTCATCGAGGTGGTCGAAAAACCGGAGAATTCCGATGATGCCGGTCGGATTTATCACGGTGAAGGTCAGCTGGTCAATTCTGGTAAATTTAACGGTAAGAACAGTAGCGACGTACGTGAAGAAATTGTGGCTTGGCTCGAAGGTATGGGTGTTGGCCGCCTGAAGACGACGTATCGTATGCGCGATTGGTTGATTTCGCGTCAGCGCTACTGGGGCTGTCCAATCCCAATCGCTTATGACAAGGATGGTCGTGCGCACCCCATTCCGGAAGACCAACTGCCGGTCATGCATCCCGAAGTGAAAGATTATCAGCCGGATGAAAGTGGCCGCTCGCCGCTCGCCAAGGCGCAGGATTGGCTCGAGGTGACGCTGAAAGACACTGATGGTAATGACATTAAATGTACCCGCGAGACTGATACGTTTGACGGTTATGCTTGCTCAAGCTGGTACCTCTGGCGCTATACTAGCCCGCACGACGACCAGGCTGCCTGGAATCCCGCCGCGGTCAAATATTGGGCTCCAACCGATGTCTATGTCGGTGGCGATCATGCCGTTGCTCACCTGCTCTATGTGCGTTTTTGGTGCAAATTCTTCGCTGACCTTGGGCTTTTGCCTTTCCGCGAACCGGTTAAACAGCTACTTTACAACGGTTATATTAACGCCCCTGATGGCAAAAAAATGAGCAAGTCCAAGGGCAACGTCATCGACCCGCTCGAAGTGATCGACAGCGGCTATGGCGCCGACACTCTGCGCACTTACGAAATGTTCATCGGTCCCTACGACCAGGACGCCGCTTGGGACACCAAAGCAATTGGTGGCGTCTACCGATTTTTGAACCGTTGTTGGACGCTAGCATTTGGCGAAGAAAAGACTCTCGCAGGCCCCGAAACGTCTTTACGTCACAAGGCGATCAAAAAGGTGACCGAAGACCTCCACCGCCAAAGTTTCAACACCGCTGTCGCCGCCCTGATGGAATTTGTCAATGATTTGTATAAATCTGGTCACACTAACGAAGATGTGATTACACTTGCAAAACTCCTGAAACCTTTTGCGCCGCACCTCGCTTCCGAAATACTCGAAAAACTGGGCGCCGACGATACTTGGCCGACCTGGGACGAAAAATATCTGGTCGCTGATGAAGTGGAATTGGTAGTCCAGGTCAATGGCAAGTTGCGCGCTCGTCTGAAAGTCGAGACCGCAGCTTTGGACGACGCCGAACTGCTCAAAAAATATGCCCTAGCCGACCAAAATGTCCAAAAATACACCATGGATCACGAAATTCGCAAGGTGATTATCCCGAAAGGCGCTAAATTGATCAATATTGTAGTCTAAGCCTGCTAAAAGCCAATCAAGACTAGAAAAACTAAATTCCCGGGCCTTCTGGCGCCGGGATTTTTTAGCTAGAATCACAAAATGAAGCGGTCAAAACCTACCCTTATCCTTCCATTATAGCACACATCATGGAAAAAGTCAATACTTTTTCCACACCTTCTCTAAAATTGACCGATTTCTCTCCATTGCGGACTCTTAAAGCGCATGGTATAATTAAGACGGTTACTTTCAAAGTAATAGACCAAGGGGGTGTATATTAAATGGAAGAAGAAAAATTAGTGTTTGTCGTTTTTATTATAAGCGCGATCAGTTTTGTTGGCGGGTACTTAGCCAGCCTCTTAGCCGGCTTCGTGACGGCTCGAAGACAAGCCGAGGAGCAACAAAAAGCTCAGCTTGAGCAGCAGGTTCACGCCGAGCTGATTAGCGCTGTATTACGGCGTTTTTCTAGGTTTGTCAACGCTTATGCTGATGACCTTGCGCCAGTCATTTTAGCCGATGACGAAGACGATGACGACGATGATGAGTATGAAAACTGTGAATTGCACGCAGGCTATTGGCTCGCGGAGGACGAATCCGCGCTAGACGAGGATGAAGATGATGCGATGGAGGGATTTCATCTCTGCGCGGCGGATGCGATCGACTTTGATGCCGCAGATTTAGCGGAAACAAGCGGCCCTTAGCCTAAAGGCTAAAAACGTTGTTAACTCTAGCTAATTTCACTTTTTCATACATTTTCTCTTTTCTTTTTTCTGAGCTTTGCAAGTCAAAGCAAACGGCTGGCCGGTCCAAGTGACCGGCCACAGTTCGTTCCAGCCAAATGTTACCGTCGTAATCATGTATAAACCTCAGCCCATCATTCAAAACAACTCTGAATCTTTCTATATATCTAACTCGTGGCGGGGACGTGGATATGTCTACTGGCTCTTTGCGGTACGCGGGCATCGTTGGCTTCTACTGGGCTAGCACTACCGACCCCTCAGAGCTCTATGCGTACAACCTCCATTTCGATAGCGCTAGCGTCTACCCGTCGAGCAGCAGCAATCGTTGGAGCGGCTTTACGGTCCAACCGACACCTTGACTGTTTTGCTTCTGGTTTTTCGATCCTGCTTTGACGAAGAATTATAATGTAATGAAGTGTGCACCAAGACTTTGATTGTTTGTTCTGGTTTTTTGATTCATGTTTTGACGAAGGAGGATCCGGACTTACGAGGAGGAAGAGCGCGCCATACCCGTGACGACGGGATATGGCGACGCGCCTCCTTCGTTAGAACAGAATCGAAAAACCAATAGCTGGCAATCAAAATTAACGTGTAGACTTCATTACGATATTACCTTCACCAAACTTGAGCCAGAAACCCCTTGTTCTCTGCCAAAAAATATGATAAAATCAACCATAGAATCTTTTTTATAAATTTAAGGAGCATTATGCCTGAACCTAAAAAACAGAGTAGCCCACGCAAAACTGGTCTACGCCGCAGCCATCTTCGGCTCAAATTGGCTCGCTCGGTGAACCGTTTTTCTCCCGTCAAAGCCTTTGAGACCGCTAAGAAAACCCCAAATCTCAAGGTTAAAACCGTTAAACCGGCGCGCGAGTTGAGCGTTAAAGCGACTAAACAGGCCGCAAAGAGCAAGAGCGCTGAAACGAAGAAGTCGACGACAAAAATCACTAAGAAAACTAAATAAAAGGGAAGGTATATGGCTAGTAACCGGCACTTGGGCAGAATTATTGTTTTACAGAGTTTATATGAGTATGAATTCCGGACTCAAGCCGGTGATCCGACGGCCGATATTGATACTATCGTCGCAAAAAACATTGAGCCATATGCCAAAGCGTTAGGAGATACCGAATTCGTTTATGCCTTGGCGCGCGATGTCACGAGCAAATTTACCGAACTCGATGAAGTTCTCCAACCTTTAGCCCCAGAATGGCCGCTTTCGACCGTCGCCGCCGTCGATCGCAATATTTTGCGTATCGGCTTATTCGAACTAGTTAATCGTTCAGAGACTGTCCCGCCCAAAGTAGCAATCAATGAAGCCGTCGAGCTAGCCAAGGGCTTCGGCTCGGATAGCTCATCCAAATTCATTAACGGCGTCCTCGGTACTGCCTATCGTCAGATTTATGAAGGAGGTGCGCTCAAAGAGGAGCAAAATGACCAAGAAAAAGCAAAGTCGACAAAGTCGCAACAAAAAACAGCAAAAGCTACGAGCGAAGCTGGAGCAAACTCAGCCCAACCCGAAGAAGCAGCCACAACCAAAGCCGAAAGCTGAGCAACACTCATCGATACCGCAGGCTAAAGTGCCAGCCACTCAGAGTCGCAAAATCCCGGAAGCGTTACCTCTGAAAAATGAGCAGGAACGCACTAATGCAGTTTCGCGCTTCACTGCCCGCGTTTTCAAAAAACCAGCCATCCAAGAGGTAGTACGCGAACCTACCGCTGGTGGCATCGTTTTTCGCAGCAACAAAGACAACCAAGACATCGAAATCCTTTTGATTCAGGATTCCAAGGGGCGCTGGACCATTCCCAAGGGTCATATCGAGCCCGGCGAGAATGCCAAACAAACCGCCATCCGCGAGATTGGGGAAGAATCTGGTCTTTTTCACATCAAAGTTTTGACCTGGCTAGGCAAGATTCATTTTCAATATCGCCGCGTCAACAAGCTTGTCTTGATGACCACCCAAATCTATCTCGTGCGCGCGCTTGACAACGCCGAAATTCCGACCAAGGAGGAATGGATGAAAGGGATTAAATGGTTCAAATTCAATGATGCGCTCGAAGCAATTGAATACGAGGACATCGAGAAACTGATGCTACTCGCTCGTAATAAAATTAGACAAGGAATTTAGGAGAAATATGACACCAGATCAGAAACAAGCCTACCAAGATTTCGCCAAGGAAAAACTCGGTTTCGAATTTAACGATATTGACCTTTTAATCACGGCGCTTACTCATCGCAGCTACGTCAATGAGCACAAAAAGAGCGTCAAAGAACATAATGAGCGCCTGGAATTCCTCGGTGACGCCGTGCTTGAGCTTGTCAGCTCAGACTTTTTGTATCGTAATTATAACGAACCTGAAGGCATCATGACCGCCTGGCGCTCGGCTTTAGTACGCACCGAAAGTATCGGTGAATCCGGCGAAGCCTTGGGCTATGAACCACTAGTTCGCCTCTCGAAGGGCGAAAAACACGGCTCCGCTCGTGCCCACGCTTCGATTCTAGCCGACTGCTTCGAGGCGGTCATCGGTGCAATTTATCTCGACCAAGGCTATGACGCCGCTAAAGCTTTTATCCAGAAGTGGATTTTGGTCAAAATCGACAAAATTCTCGCCGATGGTTCTTGGCGCGACCCGAAGTCTTATCTCCAAGAACTCGCCCAGCACAACGATGGCGCCACCCCGAATTATAAAATTCTCGCCGAAGATGGCCCAGATCACGATAAAGTTTTCACGGTCGGTGTCTACGTTGCGGGTCAGCTCAAAGCTGAGGGGGTCGGCCATTCGAAGCAGGAGGCCGAAGGCAAAGCCGCTGCTGAAGCCGTGAAAGGCTATCTCAAAGCCGGACTCGGGACAAAATAGCCCAATCAGCCACAATCAAGTGCGTAAATATTGACTTTTTCAACGAAGTGTGCTATAATGGAAAGATAGAGTATTTCTATCTTTACAAACCTACTCAACTTTGTTATAATCATTTTAACTAATAATTAAGGAGCAAAAATGCTAGCGATTCGTATGCAGCGTAATGGCCGCGTACATCTGCCGATGTACCGGATAGTCGTCCAAGAAGCGCAGCGCCACCCTCTTTCGGGTCGTGTTGTAGCCGAGGTCGGCAACTACAACCCCCACACCAAAGCCACTGTGCTTGACAAAGAAAAGATTGAATTTTACCTCAAAAATGGCGCCCAGCCTTCCAGCCGTGTCGCGCGCATTTTGAAACTTGAGGGGATTAAACTTCCTGATTGGTACAAAGAACCAACCAAAAAGCAGGCAACTGCTAAGCACGCCGACAAACTGCGCAAAAACCAGCCGAAAGAAGAACCAGTCGCCGAGAGCGAAGGTGCTGCCGAAGCTGAAGTCGCGGAAGAGACCGCCAAAGAATAGTTCTCCAATGCAGGGCGTTGTCGGCCAATGCCCTGCATGGCTAAAATTCTTGGCATTTTTTTGTCCTGTGTTATAATGTAAACATAGCATAACTAATAACTGGAGACCTTATGGCAACTATCGACCAACAATTCGTAGAATATATCGTAAAAACCCTTGTCAACAACCCGGATAAAGTCGTCGTCGACCGTGAAATCGACGAACGTGGTGTTTTGCTGAGCCTGAGCGTCGACCCAGAAGATGTTGGTCGTGTGATTGGTAAGCGTGGCGCTACCGCTCAGAGCATTCGCACCCTACTCCGCGTTCTTGGTACGAAAAACGGTGCTCGCTACAACCTCAAGGTCGTCAATACCGACGATATTGATGGGGATTATTCCCGCGAAACTCGTACCGATGCCGAAGCTATCGGGGAGCTGCGCACCGATGAAGAGAATCAAGAAGCTCCACTCGATGGTGGCGAAAGCGAAAACGAGCGGGCTGAGAAAACCCGCGCCGAACTGGCTGATCTTGACGACCTCGACATCTAGGCCAACAGAAAATCAGGAAGCCAAAATGCATCACAAAATGAGTGGTGCATCTTTCCTTTTTTATGTTATAATTATAGTGCAAAATCAATGAGAACATTAAAATAAGGGGGAATCAGAATGCCACCAATGTATAAGAAAAAACCGCTCAAAAGTCTAGTTGAAAAGGGCGTAATAAGGGAGAATTGCCCGAGCCGAACCGCTAAGGAGTGGCTGGAGCTGCTGGTCAAGAAATCGAACTCGCTTGGCCATGCGATAAGCTGGCGGGAAATCAAAGGAGATCCAGATCTCAACCACGATGAAATTACCGAAAAACTGGGCTTTTATAGTCAGTACGAGCATAAGCTACCAGGCTACCAAGAATGCACTCGGCGTTTACTAAAGTGCAAAATCGGCGGTTCAAACCTCTATCATTGATTTTCTCGGACGCCTTTCATGGCGTCCATTTTACAACGCTCGAAGTTCTAGATGTCGATCTCGCACACGACAAAATGTTGTAATTTTCACAACACACTTTTCCACTAAAATAACAGATATAAAAGCCAAAATGTTGTAAAAAATACATAAAAATTTGCCAACAAAAAGACGCGAAAAATCGAAAAAGTCTTGCCGAAAACGCGCTAGTCCGCTATACTAAGAACAGTTCGAAAGAACATATGGCTAACTGCGAGGCCAACGATTAAGTTGAGAGCTTATGTGTTCAAAAAACTGCCCAGGTGTTGAGAGAGGGCGGTTTTTTGGTGTTTCAAGCCTGAACAAAGCAGATGTCAAGTTTTTCCAAGCCTAAACAAAAAGACGAGTACTAAGTTTTGTTGGGCAATCAGCCCTGCTTAAGTGAGTAAACTACCCTCATGTGGGGGTAGTTTTACGTTGTCAATCAAAATCTCAAAACTGTTCGATTCTTAAAACTATGAGGCCCGCCCCGAGAGGCAAGCCCAAATAGTCATAAGTTACCAACAGGGTCACGGGGCGGTTATTTAATCCAACTCGAGCAGGTCAGACCAAAGTCCCAGCAGATCGACCAATTCCACCGCACCCAGCTCTCCCAGAGAGAAATCTAGCGCTTCCTGCACCACTGCCGGATCCAACTCCGTGACCAGCGTACTTTCATGGACGTTGCATTTACCGTGCGAGGTTACATATGTCACCCAAGTTGCATCCTCTACAGTATAAAGGATTCTTGGCTCATGTGTCAGTCCATAATATTGGTGAGTCTCGACGTCACCGTCTGAAATCAGCACGGTGTAGCGACTGTCCGCCACGTTAAACTCGAAGTCGTACTCGCCATCCGGCAACGTATCTTCTACGATGTCGAACCTACACGACGGATCGAAACGCGTATTCGGTATAAACTTTGTCGACTTACACCCTTCGCGAGTTCCGAGCAACAGCCAGCCGAAATACTCGTTAATTCCGCGTCGGTAAGTCTCGCTCACTACTCGGATGCGTGCACCTGCGCACTCCGTCGACGCCCTGTTTAGCGTCACCTTCCAGTCTCCACTTGAGAAGACGGTGCCGTTCTCGCTTGTGCACTCGGCGACCGACAGCCCGTCCGACAGCATCGAATAGCCACCTATAATCTTGAGGTCCCGTATTTCGAGCCCTACCTCTGTTAAAAATTTCCCCTTTCCCATATTAAAGCCCCCTTTCTTCTATTTTTTACTAAATATGGGAATACAAGACACCGAATAGGTATCCTACTTCCATTATAGCACACTTCATTAAAAAAGTCAATAGATTTTCCCCTTGTTTTTCTGGACATAATCCGCTATAATTCTTGATAAGAAGTAGTGTGTGGTGTTTTTTGTAGGCCCCAGAGATGGCGACTTTCGGGGCGCTCAGCATCACAGTAATCTTCGGCGCTGCAAAGATTATTAACACTAAAAGTGAGGAAACTGTGAGCAAAGCAACCAAATCTCAGGGTCGCGTCTTTTTCACTGAAGGCGACCAAGCGCTTCCAATCCCCGACCTCATCGCACACCAGAAAGATAGCTGGGAAGATTTTGTGCGTTCGGGCCTGCGTGAAGTGTTCAACGAACTAAACCCGATCGACGACTATACTGGTCAAAAGTTGTCGATGCGCTTCAAGGATTATTATTTCAAGACTCCAGCTGAGGACGAAAAGACCGCAAAATACAATCTTTCGACCTATGCCGCCCCGCTTCACGTCCAAGTTGAGCTAACCAACAAGGTCACCGGCGAAGTCAAGGAGCAGGACATTTATTTTGGCGATTATCCTTGGATGACCGACCGTGCCACCTTTATTATCAATGGCACCGAGCGCGTCGTCGTTTCGCAGCTTATCCGTTCGGCTGGTGTTTTCTTCACCGCCGATGAAGTGGCCGGCCACCGCTATTATGGTGCCAAGGTGATTCCTGGCCGCGGAGCTTGGCTCGAATTTGAGACTACTACTAGCGGCTGTATCAATGTTAAAATTGACCGCCGGCGCAAAATTCCGGTCACCACCTTTTTGCGAGCGCTTGGCGTAGCCAAAGATGACGAAATTCGCGCACATTTTGCTGAAGTTGACAATGGTGCAATTAGCTATATTAACGCCACACTCGACAAAGACACCACGACTAGCCAGTCTGCTGCTTTGCTCGAGGTCTATCGACGTCTACGTCCAGGGGATCTCGCGACGGTCGATAACGCTAAATCGATGATTGAGCGTGCATTCTTCGATTATCGACGCTACGATTATTCGCGCGTTGGTCGTTTCAAGCTTAACCGTCGCCTCGGTTTTGATACGCCGAATGATGCTGCGCACCGCACTTTGCAGATGAAGGATTTAGTCGCGATTATCAGCGAAATCATCCGCCTTAATAATACTCAGGAACCGGCCGATGACATTGACTCGCTGTCGAATCGTCGCGTGAAACTGGTCGGTGAGTTGGTCCAGCGCCAATTCCGCCTTGGTATGCTGCGCCTGCAACGCAATATTCTTGACCGCATGTCGATGGTTTCACCCGAAGATGTTACTCCGTCGCAACTTTTGAACTCGCGTCCCGTGGTCGCCGCCGTGAAGGAATTCTTCTCCAGCTCACAGCTTTCACAGCTCATGGACGAAGTGAACGGCTATTCCGAACTAGCACACAAACGCCGTCTGTCTAGTATGGGTCCCGGCGGTTTGACCCGTGAACGTGCTGGCTATGACGTGCGTGACGCTCACCCGACCCATTACGGTCGTATCTGTACCGTGGAAACGCCGGAAGGTGGCAACGTTGGCCTCGTGTTGAACCTTGCTACTTATGCTCGAATCAACGAATATGGCTTTATCGAAGCACCATATCGCGTTGTTAAAGATGGCAAAGTCACTAACGAAGTAATTTATGTTGACGCTGCCAGTGAAGATGATATGATCATCGCTGACGCTTCGGCTAAGTTGAACGAAAAAGGCGAATTTGTCGAGGAGTGGGTTTCTGCTCGTATTAAGGGTCGCCCGAGCCAGGTGGCTTCGAATCTTGTCACTCACGTCGACGCCGCGCATAAGGAAATTCTTGGTACCTCAGCCAGTCTTATTCCGTTCGTCGAGAAGAACCGTGTTGACCGCTCGCTTATGGCCTGCGCTATGCAAAAACAGGCGGTGCCGCTGCTCAAAACTGATGCCGCCACAGTTGGTACCGGTATCGAACATGCCGTCGCAATGAATACTTCTCAGGTCGTAGTCGCCGAGGCAGATGGCGAAGTCCAGAAAGCCGATGGCGTCAGTGTAATTGTGAAATATAAAGATAGCGAAAAAGAATATCCGCTCGAGCATTTTGAAAAGACCAACGACGACCGTTGTTATAACCAGCGCATTAAGGTTGTACGTGGTCAAAAGGTCAAAAAAGGCGATATTTTAGTCGAAGGCGCTTCAGTCACTGATGGCGAACTAGCGCTTGGTAAAGACCTTCTAGTCGCCTTTATGCCTTGGCGCGGTTACAACATGGACGACGCAATCGTCATTTCTTCGCGCCTAGTTGAAGACGATAAGCTAACTAGTATTAATATTAAAGATTTCGACGTTGAAGTGCGCGAAACTAAGCTTGGTCCGGAGCAGGTGACCCGCGACATCCCTAATGTTCCGGAGAAAAGCCTGCGCCACCTTGGCGAAGACGGTATTGTGGTAGTTGGCTCTGAGGTTCAACCTGGCGATATCTTGGTGGGTAAGATCACACCAAAAGGTGAACAGGAGCTCAGCTCTGAGGAGCGCTTGCTCCGAGCTATCTTTGGCGAAAAAGCTAAAGATGTCCGCGACACTTCGGTCCGTATGAACGGCTCTAGTACTGGCAAGGTCGTCGGCGTACGCGTCTACACCCGCGAACAAGGGCACGAGCTTAAAGCTGGCGTTCTTATGCAAATCAAAATCTACGTTGCTGAAATGCGCAAGATTAGCGTCGGCGACAAAATTGCCGGTCGTCACGGTAACAAAGGTGTGGTTTCGCGCATTTTGCCAGTCGAGGATATGCCGTACATGGAAGACGGTACGCCGATTGATGTTTTGCTTAGCCCGATGGGCGTGCCGAGCCGCATGAACCTCGGTCAGCTGTTCGAAATCCACCTCGGTATGGCAGCGCGTGCGCTCGGTTATAAAGTTGCTACCCCGTCTTTCAACGGCGTACCGGACGAAGTTATTTCCGAGCAGCTCGAGAAAGCTGGCTTTGCTCGCGATGGCCGCGTCCAGCTCTATGATGGCTTGACCGGTGAACCATTTAACGAACGCACCAGTGTCGGCGTCATGCATATGCTTAAACTTCACCACATGGTCGAGGACAAAATCCATGCCCGTTCGACCGGTCCATACACTGCCGTTACTCAGCAGCCGCTCGGCGGTAAAGCTCAGAATGGTGGTCAGCGCTTCGGGGAAATGGAGGTTTGGGCACTTGAAGCTTATGGTGCTGCTACCGCTTTGCAGGAAATGCTCACCATTAAATCTGACGACGTTTATGGTCGCGCCAAAGCCTACGAATCGATCATTAAACACGAACCAATCGAAGGTCCGAAACTGCCAGAAGGTTTCAACGTCTTGGTCAAAGAATTCCAAGGTTTGGGTCTAAAAGTCGACCTGTTGGACCACGGTGAATCAGCTGACGCTAGTGAAGTAATTGAGAAGACCTCGCGCGAAATTGAGCGCTCGCAAGATGATCGCTTAATTTACGCCAAGCATGGTCACCAAGACATGGTTGAAACGCTTGTCGACCTTGATGACGAGGAAGTCAAGGAAATGATGGATGATGAGGGAATAGAAGTAACAGAGGCCGAAGGTCTAGGAGATGAGCATGGTGATAATGACTCAGACCTAGCAGGTCTTGGAGAGGAGTTGTAAAATGGCTTGGATGGATAATTATATCAGCGCCAACGATTTTGACTCAATTCGTTTGAGCGTTGCCAGCAAGGAAGACATCCTAGGCTGGAGCTACGGCGAAGTTTTGAAGCCAGAAACCATTAACTATCGCACCCAAAAACCGGAACGCGATGGTTTGTTCTGCGAACGAATCTTCGGCCCGGTCAAGGATATTAACCCGCACGATTCAAAGCTTAAAGGCGTGCGTTCGCGCGAGGCCGCGGTCGACAAGGAAGGGAATCTCGTCACTAAGAGTATTTCTCGCCGTGAGCGTATGGGCCATATCACACTTGCCGCACCAGTTGCTCACATCTGGTTCATGCGCGGCACACCAAGCGCGCTTAGTGTCTTGCTTAACTTGACCGTGAAAAATATTGAGAAAGTGGTTTATTTTGCCTCATACCTTATCGTTGACGCTAAAGATGAGGAAATTGCCAAGCGTTTGGATGATCTTGAAGCTAATACGGTTGCAGCGCGTGAAGCAATTCACCTGCGCTACGAAAAAATGGCCGAGGATAAAAACGCCAACGCTAAAGCTCTGGCTGACCAGCAGGCTAAAGAACTCGAAGAGCTCGAAGCGGATTACCTGATGCGCAAAAATGCCCTTGGTAGTCTGCAAAAAGGTGCAGTAATCAGTGAATCAGCGTACCGCAACTTGCCTGATGATTATGACGAATTGATTGAAGTTGAAATGGGCGCTACGGCAATCAAACAGCTCCTCGATGAAATCGATCTTAAGTCAATGATTGACGAACTGCGCGCCGAAGTCGAAGAGACCAAAGGTCAAAAGCAGAAGCGAATCATGAAGCGACTCAAAGTGCTCGAAGGTATGGAAGCCGCTGGTATTAAGCCGCTTGACTTAATCATGACTGTCGTGCCCGTGATCCCACCCGATCTGCGTCCAATGATCGCTTTGCCTGGTGGACGTTTCGCCACTAGCGACTTGAACGATCTTTATCGCCGCGTGATTAATCGTAACAATCGTTTGCGCAAGCTAATCGAGCTCAACGCCCCCGCAGTTATTCGCCACAACGAAATGCGTATGCTCCAGGAAGCAGTCGATGCCCTGATTGATAACTCTGCTGTTCATGGCAGCCGCAGCGCTAGCGCTCAAAACGGCCGTCGCAAGCTCAAGAGTATTTCTGATCTCTTGAAGGGTAAACAAGGTCGTTTCCGCCAAAACTTGCTTGGTAAACGTGTTGACTACTCTGGTCGCTCAGTAATTGTGGTTGGTCCAGAGCTTAAGCTTAATGAATGCGGCCTGCCGAAACAGATGGCACTCGAACTTTTCAAACCATTCGTGATTTCCTGGCTCATGACTAATGAACACGCCGCTAATATCCGCACCGCTACTCGCATGATTGACGCTGGCGAAGCAGTAGTTTGGGACGGTCTCGACGAATGCATCAAGGGGAAGTATGTTCTATTAAATAGGGCCCCAAGTCTACATAGATTATCGGTTCAGGCTTTTCAACCCAAATTGATCGATGGTAAGGCTATCCAGCTCCATCCTTTGGTCGCGAGCGGCTTTAACGCCGACTACGACGGTGACCAAATGGCGGTCCACCTGCCGCTTTCTGATGCGGCCCAGGCCGAAGCGCGCGAACTCATGTCAGCTGGCAAAAACTTGCTCAAACCAGCCGATGGTGCTCCGGTGCTCGCAATCTACCAGGACGTCGTGCTCGGTATTTACTACCTTACTTACGATAAACCAGGCGCTGATACTGAAGAAGTCAAGCCTTTCAGCTCAATCTACGAAGCCGAAATGGCCTATGACCAAGGTTTAATCACCCTGCAAACTCCGATTCGCGTTTTCGCTAAGAAGGAAATTCGCAACACTACGCTCGGCCGTGCAATCTTCAACGAAGTTTTGCCAAAAGAATATGCTTACGACAATTCAGTTCAGACCAGCAAGCAGCTCAAGCATGTTATGGCCGAAATCTTCGACCAATACGGCGCCGAAACTATGGTGAAGACCGCTGACGCTGTTAAGAACCTAGCCTTTGAATACGAAACAATCGCTTCGGTCTCGACCGCGAAGGACGACTACCCGACTTATTCCGAAATCGACGACTTTATCGCTGAAGGTGATGCTAAGACCGCTTTGATCCAGGAGCAATTCGACCAAGGCCTCGTCACTGAAGAAGAACGCTACAGTCTTACGGTCAACAACTGGCGCGACATCGACAAGAAGATTTCTGACTTCTTGAAGAGTAAACTTGCCAGCATGGACACCGACATCGCCGTCATGGTGAACTCTGGTGCGCGTGGCTCGATTAGTAACATTAAGCTCGCGTCCGCCGAAATCGGTATCATGGTCGACATTAACAACAACGAAATTGAGCTCCCAGTCAAGAGTAGCTACAAGAAAGGCCTTAACACCCTTGAAAGCTTTATCGCTACTCGAGGCGCTCGCCAAGGTCAGGTCTCGACCGCGCTACGTACTGCCGACTCCGGCTATCTGACTCGTCGTCTGGTTGACGTTGCCCAAGATGTCTTTACTACCGACGAAGCAGCCGAAGATCCAGGCTTCGAGGTCTTCCGCAAGGAGAGTGAATATACTGGTATTGGCTTTGCCGCCCGCATTGCTGGTCGCTATACCGCCGCTCCGGTGCCTGGTTATGTTGACGCTGACCAGCTCATCAGCCAAGAGATTGCGGACCAAATCGAACGCGACGAAAAGATTGAAAGCGTGAAGATTCAGTCCGTCCTCACCACTACTGCCGTGAGTGGTGTGCCGCGTAAGAGCTACGGCGTCGACATGTCGACTCGCGTCTTGGTCGAGTCGCATCAGCCAGTCGGCGTGATTGCTGCCCAGTCGCTCGGTGAACCTGGTACCCAGCTTACACTCGACACTAAGCACGGCTCTGGCGTGGCCGGCTCCGGTGCTATCGCCCGCGGTCTTCCGCGTGTGGAAGAGCTGCTCGAGGCTCGCGCACCGAAAGGCCAAGCCTATGTCACTCCAGTCTCCGGTCGTGTTGAGGTCTGGGAAGACAATAGTAAATACGTTGTTCAGATTACTCCAGATTCCGGCGACACCACTCGTATGGAGCTCGGTGGCCGCACCGCTCGCGTCCGTGATGGTGCTAGTGTCAAAACTGGCGACGTCCTCGCTGACAAGGGTGAAGGTAAAGAACCGCTCATCGCTATGACTGATGGTATTGCTGAGCTAGTCGAAGATGCAATTGTGATTGTCGCCGAGGCTGGCGCCGCCGTCAAAGTCGAAATCCCGAACGAAGCTGAACTCTTGGTCAAGAGTGGCGATATGCTCGAAGCCGGTGATCGTCTCACCACTGGTTCATTGAACCTTCAGGATCTCTTGAAATATAAAGGTGCCGACGAAACCGCTCGCTATATCATGAACGACGTGATTGCCGTTTACGCTGCGCAGGGCCACGAAATCTCCGCCAAACACCTTGAGATCATCGTGCGCCAGATGTTTAGTCGCGTTATGATTGACGAAGCCGGCGATTCGAGCTTCGTCTCTGGCGACATCGTCTCACGCGCTGCGATCGTGGCTGAGAACAAGCGGCTCGAAGCGACCGGCAAAGAACCTGCCACTTATGAGAACTTGTTGCTCGGTATCACCAAGGTTTCGATCTGGTCCGACTCCTTCCTCTCGGCTGCGTCCTTCCAGGATACTACTCGCGTCTTAATCAACGCCGCCATCAACGGTCGAGTTGACCACCTCAACGGTCTGAAAGAGAACGTCATCATTGGTCGCAAGATCCCAGTCGGCACTGGCGTCAAACCTCTCGCCCTCACCGATGCTGAGGAAGAAGAAATTGCCGACGAAACGATTGATATGACCGCCGACATGCCCTCAGCTGCCGACGTCGCCGAGTTGTAAGATTTAGCGCAAAGTCTCAGCCAACAAATAACCCCACTGCTATTCAAGCAGTGGGGTTCGGCGTGCGACGAAGGCTTTATTATTGCTCTAGTTTACGTTTTCTTCAAATTCGTAAAACAGAAAATCGCGCCACTTCAGCCAAAAGTATTGACAAAAATGAAAAAGTGTGCTACAATGGAAGGATAGGGTTGGGACAATCCCAAAAACTCCTACCTCTGTTGCGCAGCCGTTAGCGGTTCAAAATAAGGTGGGTTTAACAAAATTGTCCAGACACTTAAAAAACATATCCAATGCCATAAGAATTTGGCATCAAAACCATGAAGGAGGGGTAACATGTTAAAACTGAAACAAGTTATTATTATGGCGCTCATCGTGTTAATGCTTGGGGGCTGCGGTCAGTCGCCCGTCAAAAGTGTTGCTAAGCCGGAAAAGAGTACAACGTCGAACGAAACTCAAACTGAATCGAACGAGGAGGAGATTGACCCTGCCAGCGAAAGGCAGCAGACTGTCGTCGCTAATCCGGCCACTAGCCAAGATCAGCTCACTAGCCAACAAGCGCGAAATGCGACCAGTCTGCAGGATTATTTAGCGGCTTATCCGCTGGCTACGCCCGTAGCCAATCAAAGTTGTTGGCTCGGCGCGGATAACCAATTTGTCTATCTTCTGGAGGATAGACCTGAGAAGCCAGCTCTGAATCGTATGATTGGCGATCCGATTGTTGGCGATCAGCGCAATTTCATTTATGTGCGCGAAACACTGTCAGGCCAGCCGGAGACGCTCGAGCTTGAACATTTGATTCGGGATGATACGCTAATTTCGTATCAACTTGAACCAGGCAAAACCTACGAGGTGCTGATCTACTTAAATAATAACGCCACGTATGATCCGGAATTGCCCGAATCGACCGTTGGCGACGCGAAGGCGCCGGAGATCATCCTGGAAGCTCCGAGAGCCTTGACGCCGGGTAACGATCAGGATGATTTGACAGCGCCGGACGATTCTGACGACGCAGGTGACACCGCAGATAAGACCGAAGAATGGATTAGCAACAGTATTCGAGCATCCATCACCGCTCAGAATGTGCCCGGCGTAACTAGCGGTGCACGACTTTCTTGCGATCAGCCGGTTACCTTGCACTGGCAAGAAGAGGTAGGCTGCTATAGCATTAAAGCCGTCAAGGATGATTCCGGCAACTATAAAGTCACTGGCGAGCATGTGGTGTCCAGGTCGTTACGTTCCGCGGACCAAAGTGGCGCTGATGCAATTTTGGTTCCCGGAGGTGTCATCATTGACATGATAGCCGCCGACAACTATCCATCTAACATGTCGTCGTTGTTTCGGTTTGAGTTCTACGTCGATCCAGAACAAAAAGAGTCAACGATGGAAGATGCTTTCAACCTGGACAACAAAGACGACTCAAAATAAGGCATTGAATTAGAAGGCCTCAATCAGCTTCTTGGGCTAACGGGGCGTTTAAACCATCTCTTCGGGGATGGTTTTGGCTTGTAAAACATCTCAAAATCTCCTATATATCTAACTCGTGGCGGGAACGTGTATATGACTACTGGCTCTTTGAGGGACGCGGGCAGCAATGGCTACTACTGGGCTATCCCTGCCTACCCGTCAGAGCTCTATGCGTACTATCTCTATTTCACTAGCGCTAACGTCTACCCATCGAACGACAACGATCGTTGGCGCGGCTTTACGGTCCAATCAAGACGCCACTGATTTCCAGCTTTTTGATTCTGTTTTTGATGGATGTTTGAATTGTTGGAGCTTTGTACCTAGTTTTGGTTGGCTGAAGCTTGACTTCTTGGGGCTGAGGCTCTCGTCAACCAAAACTACGGTACAAAGCTCCAATACTGCACGCCTCCTTCGCAAAATCAGAATCGAAAAACTAAATCATGCTATAATATCCTTATGGATACCATCTTACTCATCCTCAACCTCACCACCGTCGCTATCCTGATTATGCTTTTGTTGAGAAAGTCTGCTCCTAATCGCGATTTGTCCGGCTTAACGGAGCGTCTAATTCGAGTCGAGGGGGAACTTGATAAGCTTACGCCCAAAATCGAGAGTGCCTTCCGCGAAAATCGCCACGAAATTGCCGAAAGCTTGCATAATATTCAGCGCACCCTTGACACTCGTGTGAAGACCTTGCAAGACGACAATGCGAAAAAACTCGAAGAAATGCGACTCACCGTGGACGAAAAGTTGCAAAAATCGGTCGAACAACGTTTTAACCAGAGCTTTAAGCAAATTTCCAGTCAGCTTACCGAAGTTTACCAAGGTCTAGGCGAAATGAAAACTTTGGCTAGTGGCGTGGGCGACCTCAAGAAAGTCATGGAAGGCGTCAAAACTCGCGGGATTTATGGCGAAGTCCAGCTCGGGAATTTAATTCAAGATTGTCTCGCTCCTGGTCAGTATGAAGAAAACATAATCACCAAATCTGGCAGCAACGACCGGGTTGAATTTGCCATCAAAATGCCTGGCAAGACAGCAGAGAACGTTTATTTGCCAATTGATTCCAAATTTCCGATTGAAAATTATTCCCGCCTGCTCGCCGCCTATGACCAAGGAGCGCGTACCGAGATCGAGACTTTTCGTCGCGCACTCAAGACCGATGTCCAGACTCAGGCGAAAAAGATCTCCACGAAATATCTTGATCCGCCCGCGACCACTGATTTTGGCGTCATGTTCGTGCCAACCGAAAGTCTATATGCCGAGATTCTGCGCATTCCCGGGCTTGACGAAGAACTACGCCAGAAATACAACGTTTCACTCGCTTCACCGTCGACTCTCCCGGTCATCCTTTCCGGCCTCACCATGGGCTTTCGTTCCGTCGCGATCGAAAAACGCTCAGCCGAAGTCTGGCAAACCCTTGGCGCCGTGAAGACCCAGTTCAGCAAATTCGGCGACCTGCTCGCTCAAACTCGCAAAAAGCTTCAAGAAACCGCCAACAAAATCGGTGACGCCGAGACCACTTCCCGCCAAATCGAGCGCAAATTAAAAGGCGTCGAGACCCTTTCTGAAGGCGAAAGTGTCCGGCTAATCGGGGAATTGGAGATCTAATGTCCGAGACTTTTTATACACTGACAACTTGGTTTTTACTCTTCATGGTCTATTCTTCACTTGGTTGGCTAATCGAAGTCATCGTTACTATATTCGAACATCGAAAAGTCGTCAATCGCGGCTTTTTAATCGGCCCAATTTGTCCAATTTATGGCACTGGTGCCTTATTGATTTCGCTTATTCTCGCACCCACCGAAAACTGGTTCGCAATTTTCTGCGTTGCCGTGGTTGGTGGCTCTATTCTCGAATACACCGTTAGTGTTTTAATGGAGCGACTCTTTCGCGTCCGCTGGTGGGATTATAACGATAAGCCCTTCAATCTTAACGGTCGTATCTGTCTCGAATCGTCGCTGCTTTTTGGCGTCGCCGGGATTCTGATTGTTAAAATCGCCACGCCTGGCCTGCTCGCAATGTTTGGAGCGTTGCCTCCTTGGGCGACTTACGCTCTGGCTAGTCTGCTTTTAGCTTGGTTGGTGGCTGATATTCTGCTTTCACTCTGGCTAATCATTGGCGTGCGCGTCACCGTCGGCACCGCCCAGCGCGATGCTACCGAAGAAATCACCGAGCATGTCCGTGCCGCCCTGATGGGTAAAGGTAAGCTTAACCGCCGCCTCGTCAAGGCCTTCCCGACTCAAACCCCCTCTAAAAAACCAATCAAAACGCCGAGAAAACGCACAAATCGCAAAACAAGCGACACTCAAACGAATACCAGCAGCCACCAAGCCGACACCGCCAAAAAGATAGAAAAATAGCCCAATCATCACAATCGACTGCACTTCATCTCTCCATTATAGCACACTTCGCATAAAAAGTCAATAGTTTTTGCCCAAAAATCACGATTTCATGCTATAATTGAGCTATGTATGACCAATTTTCCGAATTTTTAGCTAACAAAAATCGCCTTTGTATTATCCAAGCCGAAAATCCCGATGGTGATTCACTCGGCTCGGCCATTGCGCTAGATTATCTACTGAAAGATACCGAAAATACGCTCTACTGCCCGGTTGATGTGCCGAAATATCTCCACTATTTTCCCGATTGGTCGCGCGTCAGTATTGATTTTGACTTTCGTGCCGATGGCTATATTATCGTTGATACGGCAGCCAGTGTCTTACTTTCGAAATTGTTGGATGATTCGGCGATCAAACATGCGCTTTATCATAATCCAGTACTAGTTATTGATCATCATGAGACTCCAGACGATCTCGATTTGCCGCACACCGCGATTATCGAGCCTCTGCCGGCCTGTGCCGATTTGATTTATAAAATCGCCAAAGACCAAAAACTCCCCATCCCGCCCACCTCGGCCGAGGCGCTCTACTCGGCGATTTCTTCTGATACGCTTGGGCTAGTCAGCGCTTCGACTACGTCTGACACGATGCGCGTAATGGCCGATCTGATTGATCTTGGCGCGAACCCAGCTGAGCTTGACGAACGTCGCCGTGAATTTATGAAAAAATCACCCCGTATCCTGGACTACAAGGCCGACTTGATCAAGCGTATTGACTATGCCTTGGATGGCAAGCTCGCCACGATCCATATTCCGTTTTCTGAGATTCAACAATATTCCGACGAATATAATCCTAACGTTTTGATTCTTGAGGAAATGAAACTCGTTTCCGGCGTTGAGGTTGCCATCGCGATCAAGACTTATCCCGATGGCAAAGTGACCGGCAAAGTCCGCACCAGTGTACCGATTGCCGACCAGATTGCTGGCTTCTTCGGCGGCGGCGGACATCCGTATGCGGCTGGTTTTCGTACTTATGATACCAGCTATGAAGAAGTGGTGGCTGATCTCGTCAGAATGCTGCCGCCAATGCTCGCAGAAACGGAGACCCAGCGTGACTAAGCTCACCAGTCGAGTCGTCCGCCGTTTACGCACGCCGTATGATTGGCTGACTTGGTTTTGGTACAAAGCACTGCGCCATCACAAAATCAAGATGCACGTTAGCCACGATATTACGCCTGGCCAGCCGAATTTGACCGTCGTTTTTCTCCACGGCATTGCCGCCACTTCTGAGGGTTGGCGCCGCTCGATCGGCCAGATAGTCAAGGGCGGAGAACTCGATAATGTCCGTTTGGTTGCGCTGGATTTGCTCGGTTTTGGCCGCTCGCTTCATGCTAACTGGCTCGATTACGACTACTTAGAATATGACTTGGCACTCGAACGCACCCTGAAAAAGCTTAAGGTCAAAACTCCGCTCGTCCTAGTCGGTCATTCCATGGGTGCACTCATCACGGCCGATTTTGTCGCCAACTTCAAGCACAAATTTGACCTTGCGCGAGTGATTTTGGTCTCACCGCCAGTCTTGATGGCCGAGGAAATGGCCCGTTTTCCGGACAAGATATATACGAAGTCCTATTCGTCGCTCCATCGCCTGGCCGGAGAAGAGCCAGCAGTCGACGTGATCGCGCGGTTGATTCAGCGTTTTTCCAGCTTCCGCAGCAATTATCTCAAAACTCGCGCTTTTGATCGTTCAATGCAAAATATCATCTTGAACCCACATAATTTCCAGACTTTCACCAAACTCCGCGTCCCAACCCTGATTATCCACGGTCGTTTTGACCCGCTAGTTGTGCGCTCGAATTTGATCAAGGCCTCTAAAGAAAATCCCGCTTATATTAAATATATTAGCGTCCTAGCGCATCACGATATCACTTCCAACAAACGCGTGAAGATTGTCGCTGAGCTCAAAAAGGCTCAAAAAGAACTTGCACGGGCCGAAAAATCCCAAGCAGATAGTACGAAAAATGACGCAGAAGCTGAAGTGGTGGCTGAGGCTCGAAAGGAGAATGAAAAATGAAATTATACAACACTTTGACCAGAAAACTTGAAAATTTTCGCCCCCAAGACCCTGAGAACGTCAAGATTTATACTTGTGGCCCGACGGTTTATAGCATGCCACATATTGGTAACTACGCCGCTTATGTCTATTGGGATCTATTGCTGCGCACTCTGGAAGGGAACGGTTGGAAGGTGAATCGTGTGCTCAATCTCACCGATGTTGGGCATTTGAGCTCGGACGCCGATGAAGGCGAAGATAAGCTTGAAAAAGGCGCCCGAAAAAGTGGTAAAACCGTTTGGGAAGTAGCGGAATATTACAGCATGCAGTTTCTCGAGGGCTATCATGCACTCAATTTGCTCGAGCCGGCCAAAATCGCCCGCGCCACGGACTACATTGCCGCCGACCAAAAAGTTGTTCAGACCCTAATTGACAAAGGTTATACTTATGAGACTCAGGACGGGATTTATTATGATACGACTAAATTTCCCGCTTATGCCGATTTTGCCCATCTCGACCTCGAGCAGTTGAAGGCCGGCGCGCGGGTCGCGTTGTCTGACGAAAAACGCCATATTTCTGATTTTGCCATCTGGAAATTTATCCAGCCCGGTGAAAAACACGCCATGCGTTGGGATTTTCTCGGTCGTCCAGGCTATCCCGGCTGGCATCTCGAGT
Source organism: uncultured Candidatus Saccharibacteria bacterium (assembly GCA_948435375.1). Classification (GTDB taxonomy): domain Bacteria; phylum Patescibacteriota; class Saccharimonadia; order Saccharimonadales; family Saccharimonadaceae; genus Nanosyncoccus. The sequence goes on along the minus strand of CAOJGQ010000002.1, from coordinate 35,052 downwards.
GCTCGACCATTATCCACGAAGAGCTTGGTGAGCCGATTGATATTCACACCGGTGGTATCGACCATATCCCCATTCATCACACCAACGAAATCGCTCAGAGCGCAGCGGCGTTCGACCGTCAGCTATCACGTTTCTGGCTGCATTGCAACTTCCTCACCGTCGCCGGCGAAAAAATCTCCAAGAGCCTCGGCAACACAATCACGCTCCAAGATATTCAGGACCACGGCTTCTCGCCACTCGATTTTAAACTTTGGGTGCTCCAAGGCCATTATCAATCCGAGCGCGATTTCACTTGGGAGAACCTCGCTGCGGCGCACGCTCGGCGCTTGAATTGGCGCAACCGGATTGCTCGCGCCAGCCAAGCGACCGAGCAAAATGGGCAAAATAGCCAAAATAGCCAAAAAGCCTTCATGGATAAGGCTGCGGAAACTAAGCTCTTCGCCGCGATTTTTGCCGAACTCAATCAGAATCTGAACTCACCGGCCGCCTTTGCTCTGATTGATGGTGCGGACTTGACTAGCCTGGCTTTCTGGCAGCAAATCGACGAGTGGTTTGGTCTCGGCTTGCTTGACGATAGTCCCGTGCCTAGCGCCGAAGTCCAAACCTTACTAAAACAGCGCGAAGTCGCGCGCGCCGCGAAAGATTATGCTGAATCGGATAGACTGCGTGACAAACTAGCCGCAATGGGTTTTGCTATACTCGACACTCCTGAAGGTCAAATTTGGCAATATCTCAAGTAATTTGGCCAAAATAAGGCACTCTATCCCTCCATTATAGCACACTTAGCTGAAAAAGTCAATAAAAACCGAAAAATCTAGCCTTTCTGAGAAAATTGTGCTATAATCTCTGCTATGAATACGGTGATTGAAGTAAGAGACTTGGTAAAAGTCTATGGTAAACGCTCGACGGCTTTTGAAGCCTTGAAACATATTGACCTTGATATTTATGAAGGCGAATCGGTTGCAATCGTCGGCAAATCCGGTTCGGGTAAGTCGACTTTGATGCATTTGCTCGCCCTGCTCGATCGCCCAACTTCTGGCAGCATCAAGATTGACGGCGTTGACTCGACTAAACTTCGCAATCGCAAGCTCAATAAGCTGCGCAACGCCACCTTTGGCTTTGTTTTTCAGCAGTTTTTTATGAACCCCCAGGACACCGTGATCGAAAACGTCATGTTGCCGCTCAAAATCGCTAAAATCCGCCGCAAAGCTCGCAAAAACATGGCCGCCAAGGCTCTCGGTACGGTCGGCCTTTCCGAACGAATCAAGTTCAAGGCCAACAACCTTTCCGGCGGTCAAAAGCAACGCGTCTGTATCGCTCGCGCCATTGTCAACCATCCGAAAATCCTCTTTGCTGACGAACCGACCGGCAACCTCGACTCCGTGACCGGCGAGATGATTACGAAGCTGCTCTTCGATCTGAATAAAAAGAAGGGCGTTACGCTGGTGATTGTCACGCACGACGAAGACTTGGCAAAGCTTTGTGACCGCCAGATTCGCATCGTCGACGGCGAGATTTCGACCGGTGCCAAGCCGAAGAAATCACGCGCCCGCAAGTCTACTACTACGCGTGTCACCCACCTGACCGCCAACGTCGACGAAGATTCTGAACTCGGCGAGCTTGCCAAGGCCACCGCTGCCGCCGCCAAGCGTGCCGTAAAGTCTAGCCGGACTGGGAAAACTTCGAAATCTGATGAACCAGACGAGAAAACATCCGACTCAACCACTAAAACTGCCAAAACCACGCGTTCTAGCGCGCGCAAGAAAACCACCAAAAAGGAGGAAGCCTAATGCGTCTATTTGATCTCATTCGTACTGCCAACCATAATCTTTTCCGCAACAAGCTGCGCACTTTCCTAACCATCTTAGCGATTTTTGTCGGCAGTTTGACGATTATTCTGAACGCCGCAATCAATACTGGAGTGAACGATTTTATCGACGAACAGACGCAGAGCCTCGGCGGTGAAGACTACCTCATGATCACGGCATCCGGGACGATGAATAGCATGATGAGTGGTAGTGCCATGGGTATGGGCGGCACCAAGCCCGTCGAATACCAAGCTGGCGGCACGATTCAAACCCTCGACCAAGATGACATCGCCGAAATCAAACAACTCGACGGCATTATCGTTGACAGCGTACAAGAAAATCGCCTGGTCTCGGTTGAATATATCACTAGCAAAAAATCTGACAATAAATATCAAATTCAGATTGGTCGCATGATTCCAGGGAAATTTACAATCGCCACTACTGCCGGTCGTCTGCCGGAGCGTGATGCAAAGAATTATGAAATCACCCTCCAGTCTGGCTATCCTGAAGTACTCGGTTTCAAATCCGACGAAGCAGCGCTCGGCCAGAAAGTGACCCTCACCACCGAAGACCCCATGACTAAGGAACTAAAAAAGTTTGAGGCTACCGTGGTCGGCGTGATTGCTCCGGGCGTGGTTGCAATCGACGCATCACTAGTCTCCGACAATCTCGAAGCCGCTATCTACAAGGAAAACACCAAATATTTTTCCGACGAACAGAAATCCTCAGTTTATGCTCTGCAAGCCCAGTTTGACAATTCAAAATACAGTGCTGACGAAATCAAAGATGTCTTGGAAAAAGCCGGCTACACTGGCATCACTGTGGAAGATATGATGGGCATGATTCGTTCGTTCTTTGATGTCATCATGATTGTCTTTATGGTTTTCGGGGCGATTGCGCTCGTGGCCGCTGCGATTGGGATTATCAACACCCTCTACATGTCAGTTGAGGAACGTACGCGTGAAATTGGTCTCGATAAGGCGCTCGGCATGTCCTCATTCAAGATTTTCCTCAGCTTTGCGGTCGAAGCAATTTTGCTAGGTTTCTGGGGTTCAGTGCTCGGTGTCGCGGCTTCGGTTGGTATTGGCTACCTTGCAAATTATTATACCCACGCTCCGGGTGGTTTTCTCGAGGTTTTCCCGACTTTTGAGCTGATGAAATTCACCCCCGAAAATATCCTCCCCATCGTCGGTATTATCATGTTTATCGCCTTCTTGGCTGGTACCATGCCGGCTCGAAAAGCCGCCAAGAAAAACCCAATTGATGCCTTGCGCTACGAATAAATATATCACCAAACGAATAAAAAAGTGCAAAAATCATGAAAAATCGCTCAAAAACCGCCAAAAACTGTGAAAAATATATCACAGAACGAATAATTGTTGAAAAGCTTATTCCCGGCGGTGAGGCCTTAGGTACGCTCGCGGATGGTAAAAAAGTTATGCTTTGGAATGCTCTGCCGGGCGAAATCATCACCGAATTTCAGCTTACGAAATCCAAATCTAGCTATTTGCAAGGTATTGCTACCAAAATCGAGCAAGCCTCAAGTTCGCGCATCGAGCCGCGCGACGCCTGCTATCTCTCGACTTCACCTTGGCAAATTATGACTTATGAATCCGAATTGGCGCAGAAAGCCCAGATTTTGCGCGAAAATTTTCGACAGCAGAAAATCACTTTGCCGACGGATTTTAGCGTACAGACCGATGGCCAGGAATATTTTTATCGCAACAAAATGGAATACGCGCTCTACTACGACCACGAAACGGCGCAGATTTTTCCGGCTTTTCATCAGCGCGGCTCGCACCGCAAACTGCCGATTGAGAAATCGAGCATTGAGCGACCAGAAATCTGGCAAAAAATGCAGGAAATCGTCCATAACCTCAATGCACAGAAAGTTGACGCTCGCAGTATTCAATCAGTTTTGCTGCGCGCCAGCCAAACTGGTGAGGTGGCCGGTGGACCGTTTATCAATCATCAACCACGACCAGTTTTCCCGGAATTACATGACACAATCCTAGGCCGTGAATATAGTTATTCACCCAACGGCTTTTTCCAGATTAATTTGCTAGTCTATGAAATGGCACTTCGGGAAATCGCGCAATTCGTTCAGACCGACCAAGTGCTAGATCTCTATGCTGGGGTGGGGACGATTGGACTTTCGGTGGCAGCCGATCGCAGGTTGACTTTGGTGGAGTGCGACAAATCGGCCTACCGGGAACTTGAGAATAATGCCAAGTTTACAAATGCCAAGACTATCCTTGCTAAATCCGAAGACGCTCTCGAGTATGTCCAGCCCGACCAAACCGTCATTGTTGATCCGCCGCGCGCTGGCTGTGATCCGAAGCTTATTGAGCGTTTCTTGACTGTTCTGCCGCCCACGATCATTTATCTTTCCTGCAATCCCGCCACTCAGGCACGCGATGTTGTCATGCTAACCAAAGCCTACGAAATTGCCCATGTCCAGCCTTTCAATTTCTTCCCCCGCACCCCGCACCTAGAGAATCTTATCGTTCTCCAACGCCGGTAAGACGCGCAATCAGTGCTATAATAATTATATGGGTTTGAACAAGGAACAACAATCTGCCGTTGAATATATTGAGGGGCCACTCCTGGTTTTGGCTGGTCCGGGCACCGGCAAAACGCAACTGCTTTCGGCCAAAGTCGCCTACATTCTCGAGCACACCGACACTAATCCCGAAAACATCCTTTGTCTCACCTTCACCGAATCCGGCGCCAGCAACATGCGCGACCGCCTTGGCACCATGGTTGGCCAGGCTGCAGCCAAGGTGAACATCCACACTTACCACGCTTTTGGCACCAGTATCCTCGAACGTTATAAAAACTATGCCGAAAACCTCGACCGTAACTTTGACTCTACCGCCGATGACATTATTAAACATAAAATTTTCCGCCAAATTCGCGAGAAGCTACCTGCCACCGATATTCTTAAAACCGCCGACATTAATGACTTGATTGATACGATTAGCAAGACCAAGTCTGCCCGGCTTTCGAGCGACGATCTTAGAGCTATTGCTGAGCGCAATCTTGAGGATAGTAGCAATCTTTCACTCGAGATCTCGCCTCTTCTAGAAAAGTTAGTCCCGCGTATGAAATTTGCAGCGGCCTTAGAACAAGTTTATCTACCAATCCTCACGGTTTTGGCCAAATTCTCCAGCCCTGAGCCGATTGTTGGCAGTATCGAGCCAATTGCTAACATTCTGGCGCGTGAATTGAAAGAGCTGATCGACGAAGCCGAAGCGAAGGAGAAGCCGTCGGTTTCCCCGCTCACCGCCTGGAAAAACCGCCGCTTCGAACGCACCGATGATAATCAGTTCCGCCTGAAAGATTATATCGCGAACAAAAAGCTCCTTTCACTTTCGCATGTTATGTCACGTTACGACGAAACTTTGCACGCCGAAGGTTGGTATGATTTTGACGACATGATTGAGGAGGCAATTCGCGCTTTGAAACATGATCGTGGCTTCCGGCTCAGTCTTTCTGAAACTTTCCAATATATTCTCCTCGACGAATTTCAAGACACCAATCCTTCGCAATTTGAAATTATCAAGCTTTTGACCGACTACGAAAGTCCGGTCGTCATGGCGGTGGGGGATGATGACCAAGCAATTTTTGAATTTCAGGGCGCCAGCGCGTCGAATCTGCTCGATTTTCAGAATTATTATCAAGCCAAAATCGTCACTTTGCTCGATAATTACCGTAGTACTAGCGAAATTCTCGATTTTTCGCATCGCGTAGCCGAGCAAGTCGACGAAAGCTTTTCTAAAAAGCACCAAGTCGCCAAAATTCTGCGCTCGATGCGCGATTTGACGAAGCAGACGGCTGAAGGACAAGGAGATAAAAGTGCCAGCAGTACGAAGCAGTTGCAGACCAGCGGTTCAAGTCAGAAGTCTGTCGAGTCAACCGCAAGCCAAATCGAGCGTCACGAATTTCTCACTGCTGATGATGAATATGCTTGGATTGCTGGACAAATCACAGATCTGATCAAATCTGGCGAAAGTCCGAGCGACATTGCGGTTATTGCGCCGAAACATAAATATATCGCGCCACTTTTGCCGCATCTAAAGACCCACGATATTAATATCGCTTACGAAAAGAAAACCAACATCCTTGAAGATGAGAAAATCCATGGCTTAATTGTACTCGCAGAATTTGTCCAAGGCCTCGCTAGTGGTCAACGCGTTGAACACCGTCTGCTTGAACTTTTGGCGCTGCCTTGTTTTGAGCTTGATCCGCTGGCGGTGATTTTGGCAGTCGAAAAAGCCCATACCAGTACAAACGCGCTCGAATATCTGCAAAAAGGTGATGATGCGAAATTGTCTCAGCTTGCTCAGTGGCTCGCAGCGCTCGTTCAAGCCAGCTTCACAGTGCCGCTTGAACTTTGGCTGGATTATGCGACCGGTGCCAGACCGTTCGGTGGCTTTACTTCTCCCTACCTTAAGTTTTATGCCGCGGGCGTTTCGCCCAGCGCGGAGCTGGAGTTCTATGAAAATCTCGGAGCATTGCGCGATGCAACCTCAAAGCATTTCCAGAATACTCAGCCCAAGCTGGCTGATTTTGTCGCCATGTTGGCTGACTATGCGGCGGCCGGCGCCAGTATTTCGAGCACTAGTAGTTACCAAGACGACTCCGATTGTGTGCAGATCATGTCTTCGCATAAAAGTAAAGGACTCGAGTTTAAGCATGTTTTCATGCTAGCCGTGGATGAAATGGCCTGGGGAAAAGCGAAAGGAAATAACACGACTTTCACCTTGCCATGCAATCTCTTGCAGATTCGTCATACTGGCATCACCGATGACGAGCGTCTTCGCCTGCTTTTTGTCGCCATCACTCGCGCGCGTGATCATCTTATCATGACGAATTCAGTGACCGATTTCAACGGTCGCACGGTGGCACGCCTCAGCTATCTGGGCGAACTGCGCGATGAGAAGAATTCTCAGCCCGACTCTCCCTACTTACCGATAGAGGCACAGACTATTCACGTTCATGAACAGCTCGCGACACCAGACCATCTCACGAATGTTAAATATCACTGGCTGAGTAATTACCAAACCTTGTCGCCAAACCTGAAACTTATTCTGAAGAAGCGTCTCGAGAACTATCGTTTGACTGCTTCTGACCTCACTAGTTTCGTTGACATTATTTTTGCCGGCCCGGAAGAGATTTATCGTCGCAAAATTCTCCGTGCGCCCGACGAACCGCTCACTGATAGTATTGCCTATGGTAATCTTATTCACGCCACTTTTGAACAAATCACTAGTCATGGTCTTGATGGCACCCAGGCAATCGAATTTTACCAAACCGAAGCCCAAAAAATGCCACTGCCCGAACAGGAAATTCGTGATCTCGTTGACAAAGGAAAGTATGGCCTTGAGATTGCTTTGCAGCAGTTTGGCGCGCTGCTTCGTCATTCCGGCGCGCGAGCTGAAGTTAATCTCCACCCCGAGCATCCGAGCTTTGATAATATCCCAATCACTGGCAAAATCGACCATCTCGAGATTGACGATCAGGCTAAAACGATTGAAATTTATGACTTTAAGACTGGCAAGTATCACGACGCAAAGTGGGAAAGTCGCCCTAATCTCTACAAATATCGCCAGCAACTTATCTTCTATAAACTGCTTCTGAATAATTCGCCCAGTTTTCAAAAATATCGTATCACGCGCGGACATATCCTCTTTGTCTCACCTGACCAAGAAGGTAAAGTTTATGACAAAGTCTATGAATATGACGCTGCCGACGAGCAAGAGCTCCGCACGCTTGCCAAAGCCGTTTATCACCAGATCAAATCGCTTGACTTCCTCGACAATCCTGAGATAAACATCCCTGCCGACAAGTCGCGCACTCTGAAAGATGTCAAAGCTTTCATTGAAAAACTCATTGCCACTTCTAACCCGTCGAGCTAAAACATCTCAAAATCTCCTATATATCTAACTCGTGGCGGGTATATGAATATGGCTACTGGCTCTTTGAGGGTCGCGGGCGACGGTGGCGACTACTGGGCTATCCCTGCCTACCCGTCGGAGCTCTCTGCGTACTACCTCAATTTCAATAGCGCTAACGTCTTCCCGTCGCACGACAACAATCGCTGGGGCGGCTTTACGGTCCGGTGACTTAGGCAAAAATAGCCTCAAGCGCAAAACTCCTACGGCGGACAGCTGTCCGCGAGTGTGACTGAAACTAGACATCTTTCTAATTATTACAATTATGGAATTTGGACCGTAAAGCCAATCCAGCGAGAGTTATAGTCAGATGGAACAACGACGGTATTATTGAAGTTGAGATAGTATGTATATGGTGCGGATGGATAGGCGCTGGCTCCCCAGTAGGACCCCGCAACATCTGCGAACTTCAAAGAACCAGTACTTCTATCCATATACCCGCCACGAGTTAGATATATAGGAACTTTCAGAGATATTTATAGAGCCCGCAAGTTAAAACCTGTAGATTTTTAAAAATCATATTATAAATATTGCTAAAAATAAGGAGATGTAGTAAAATAAAAAAGCAAGCTCTGCTCATTCGCAGAGTGATGTGAACTTTAGGATCATTTGCCTACAACTTTATTGCCGGCAAAATCCATACAAAGGGGGTGAAAATGTATGAGATTATTCTCTGACAACCGCGAAGCAAATCGTCCAATGTTTAGCCAGCCAACGGGCTATGGCGGGCAGCAATACGGTACCTATGTCAACGCTGATAAGAGCCAACTTATAGATGGTCACATCAATGACTATGAAACCGGTTGGTCCGGATCAGCTAGTGAGGTCTATGATCGGTATGTAGCAGCTGGAAAAGATCCGAGTAGCCTTGTTGCAAGATATCACAGATAGCATGAAGGCCAGGTAGTGCGTATGTGATTCTTATCATGATAACTAGCCATGGTAAAAGCTCCAATAAGAAGAGCAGAGATTTTAGGCGTTATCACAAAGGGAGGTCAATGAACGACCTCCTTGTTTTATGCGCAACTACTATGCTCGGCTATAAAAAAATCACCCTAACCTTCGCCAGAGTGATCCTTTTGTACGGAAAATCTAACCTATTCCCCTTCGCTTGACTTCTCAGCCTTTTTGGCGGCTTCTTTTTCAGCTTTCTTAGCTTTGTTAGCCAAGCTGGCGCGGAGTTCTTCAGCCCGCTTCGCTCGCGCCTTAAAGCGGTCAACACGACCTTCCGTGTCGATGATTTTCTCTTCACCAGTGAAGAAGGGATGCGAGGCAGAAGAAATTTGCACCTTGATCAAAGGATATTCCTTGCCGTCCTCCCATTTAATCGTCTCTTCACTTTGCGCCGTCGAACGAGTCAAGAACGAAAAACCCGCCGCCTCATCCGAAAACACAACATAACGATAATCCTGTGGATGTGTAACTTTTTTACTCATAATTGCTCGTATTATAGCAAACTTAACCCAAGATGTAAAGCGCCGAACCCGACTTTATGGGTAAAAATCGCAGATTTCGATCAAATTTCCGGCAAATCTCAAAAAAGAATTGACTTTTTGAAAAAAGTGTGATAAAATGGTACTATATACTATAAATAACGAACCAGCTAGAGGTGTTTTCCTGCAAAATAGTGTTTTTCGCTTTTGCGTCACCCCTAGTGTAGAGAAAGGAAAACTTTATGTCAGTCGATCCTAAGAACATCGATATGAAGGCGCTCCTCGAAGCCGGTGCGCACTTCGGTCACAAAACTAGCCGTTGGCACCCCAAGATGGCACCATATATTCATAGCAAGCGCCAAGGTGGCCACATTATCAACCTTGAGAAAACTGTTGAAGCGCTCGAAAAAGCTCTGCCCGAGCTTACTAAAATTGCCGCTAATGGTAAAAAAGTCCTCTTCGTCGGCACCAAAAAGCAGCTCAAAGAGATCACGAAGGAAGCCGCCGAAAGCGTTAATATGCCTTATGTTACCGTGCGCTGGGTAGGCGGTATTTTGACCAATGTTACGACCATTAATCGTCAAATCCGCAAACTGAAAGACCTCGAGAAACGCATGGCTTCCGGTGAGCTCGAAGCGCGCTATTCGAAGCTCGAAGTCCAGCGCTACCAGGAGGAAATCGATCTTTTGAACGAACGCTACGGGGGGATCAAAGAAATGTCTGAGCAACCAGCTGCCGTAATCGTGGTTGACGCCGTCCAGGACAAAAACGCCATCAAAGAAGCAAAAACGCTCAATATTCCAGTTTTCGCTATCACCGACACTAACGTTGACCCAACTAACATTAGCTATCCTATCCCCGCTAACGACGACGCAATCAAATCTGTCCAACTAATCTTGGATTACTTCGTTGCCGCTATCAAAGCTGGCGAGCAGAAGAAAGAAGCATAAATATTTAAGGAGGCAAAATGAGCGAAGAACTCAAAGAAAAAGCAAACGAAGTCAAAGCTATTTCAATCGAACTGATCAAGAAGCTCAAAGAACTTTCTGGAGTCGGTTTGACCGATGCGAAGCAAGCCCTAGTCGAAGCAAAGGGCGATTTCGACAAAGCCCTCGACGCCATGCGTAAAAAAGGCTTGACCAAGGCCGAGAAACGCGGTGATCGCGAAACCCGCGAAGGTTTGATCGAAACTTACGTACATGATGGTCGTCTCGGCGCCATCGTCGAGGTCAACTGTGAGACCAGCTTTGTCGCTAAAACCGATGAATTTAAAGATCTGGCGCACAAAATTGCTATGCAAATTGCTTCAATGAACCCAGCCTACGTCAGTATTAACGACGTTCCAGAAGACATTATGGCGAAAAAGCGCAAGGAATTCGAAGATAATTTCCATGGTCCGGAAAACATGAAGGATCAGATCATCAACGGTCAACTCAAGAAGGCTTTCTCGGACAAAGTTTTGCTCGAGCAGCCTTATATCTTGAACGAAGACCTCACGGTTGCCGACTTCCTCAAGGAAGCAATCGCTAAAATGGGCGAAAACATTACAGTCCGTCAGTTCAAGCGCCTTGAGCTCGGTGTCACCGAATAAAGCTTAACTTCACTCGGCTACTTGCCGACCAGACACCTTCCGTGCTATACTAGAAACAGTATAAACGGAAGGTGTTTTATGTTTGACGATGGGGAATATCGAGCCAAAATGGAGAATGTCATTACTCGCTTTCAGGGCGAGATGAAAAAAGTACGCACGGGTCGAGCTCACCCAGACATGCTGATGAATATAAAAGTCGAAGCCTATGGCGAATTCATGCCACTTAACCAAGTTGCCAACGTCACGACCGCCGATGCGACTATGCTGCTCGTTACGCCTTTTGACCCCAGCAATATCCAAAACATTTCCGCCGCCATTCGTAGCGACCAGACCTTGAGTTTGAACCCTTCAGACGATGGCCGTGTGGTGCGCGTACCCGTCCCGCCTCTCACCGAGGAACGTCGTAGGGAAATCGTCAAGACTGCTTCTACCAAAGTCGAGGAAGCCAAAGTCGCCATTCGTAACATTCGCGAAGAAGCGCGCAAAGAGTTGAAGACAGCCGAGCTTCCTGAAGATGTGACGAAAAAAGCCGAAAAAAGTGTTGATGAGTTGACGAAAGAATACAGCAACAAGATCGACGCGCTATTCAAAGAAAAATCAGCGGAGATCATGGCAATCTAATGGCTGGCGAAAATCTCCCTCGCCACATCGGCTTCATCCCTGACGGCAACCGCCGCTGGGCGAGAGCACGTGGTCTCCCCACGCTTGAAGGCCATCGGCGCGGCTATGGTCGTTTTGAAGAGATTGTGGAGTTTTTTGCGCCAACCGGAGTTGAATTCTTATCATTCTTCACCTTTAGCACCGAGAATTGGCAAAGATCACCCGAAGAAGTCAGCTATCTTATGAAACTTGTCGCCGAGATGGCTGAAAAGATGCATAAGCAATTACGCAAAAAGAATTTACGCTTAGTTATCATGGGCCGTGCTGAGCCAGTCGAGCCAAAGCTTTGGCAAAAACTCCAGCAAATTGAACAAGATTCAGTAACGAATACCGGTATGACGGTTTGTCTCTGTTTTAACTATGGTGGCCAAGCCGAAATCGCCGACGCCGCAAAAAAAATGGTGGCTACCGGCGAGCAAGATTTTTCGCCCGAAAATTTCCGCCGTTATCTTTATCATCCCGAAGTCCCAGACTGTGATTTGATCGTCCGCACTAGTGGTGAATCCCGACTTTCGGGCTTTCAGCTCTGGCGCGCGGCATATAGTGAACTTTTGTTCTTGGAAAAGAATTTTCCGGATATTACGATAGAAGATTGCGCGGCGATCTTAGGCGAATATCAAAAACGTAATCGTCGATTTGGTAAATAGGGAGGCAAAAATGGAATTAATTATCGGTATTGTTATTGGCTTGGTCATTCTCATGTTGCTAGTCGTGGCACATGAATTTGGGCACTTTATCATGGCACGCAGAAACGGCGTCAAGGTAAACGAATTTGGTATCGGTTTTCCGCCCCGGCTCGCTGCCTGGGTGAAAAAAGACGGTAAATGGCAAAAAATCCCCCGCGGGGAGTGGGGCAAAAAACGGGATAGTCTGATTTTTAGCATCAACTGGTTGCCGATTGGCGGTTTCTGCTCAATGGACGGTGAATCTGATGCTGATACGCGAAAGGGAACTTTTGGTGCTGCCAGTTTTAAAGCCAAGACCAAAATTCTCTTTGGCGGTGTTGTTATGAACTGGCTAGTTGCTTTTGTTCTGCTCACGATTGTATCATTCGTTGGCATGCCACAGTTTTTAGATCACCAGTTCTATCTTGGCCAGGATGCCAAAAAGGTCAGTAACGGCGTTACTATCTCGCACGTGGAGGAGGGTTCGCCTGCTGCTGAGGCGGGCTTCGCAGTTGATGATCGTGTTCTGAAAGTTGGCGATCAAACCGTTGAGTTTGCTTCGGATGTTACAAGCTACGGCGATGCCTGGGCCGGTAAAGAAGCCACCTATACAGTCGAAAGAAACGGTGAAGAAAAAACTCTCTCCGCTAAGCTTAACCCGTCTGACGCGAAATATGTGCTTGGTGTCGGTATGGCTAGCCAAACTTTCATCCGATCCACTTGGTCGGCGCCGATCGTTGGCCTCGGCACCACAATCCAACTCACCGGCGAAACCTTCCGTGGGTTAGGCGAAATGGTCTGGAATCTCTGCTCTGGTGTTGTGCGTCAATTCAGCCCCAACGACGAAGTCCGTGAAGCAGGCCGTAGCGATATTGGCCAGGTTGGCGACTCGGTCTCCGGTCCTGTCGGCATCATTGGCGTAATTTTTCCCGCCTTCGCTAGCACGGGCTTCAGCAATCTGGCATTCCTCGCTGCGCTAATTTCTGTCTCACTGGCCTGTATGAATATCCTGCCGATTCCGGCGCTTGATGGCGGACGTTGGTTACTCATCGCGATCTATCGCCTACGCCGCAAAAAACTCACCAAAGAAACTGAAGAACGAGTCGTCTCGCGCGCTTTCATGGTCCTGATGGCGCTCATCGTTCTAATCACGATTCTAGACATCGTGAGACTATTCTAGTCGGACTTCGAGTATGAAAAAGAAATCTAAGACCAATCGTTCGACAATCTATTATGTAGTTTTTCTGTTAGCCTGGGCGGCACTTTCGTTGATAATTAGTCAGTTTATCGTCGCCCTGCCCATGGTTGCATTGCTGGGCGATCAGATTACAAAGCCACTTTGGATCTCAACTTACGATCTGCTTACCTACTCGCTCTCGCTAGCACTCGTGCTTCTTGTCCCGCCTAGGCTGGCAAAATTGATCAAAAATAAGACCGATCAGTCATCTAACCCGCCGCATAGTGCGAAAACTGGTTCATCCACCAAAATCACTCCAGCGCAACAAGAAAACACTTTCGTCAAAGATTTAACTACCAATTCTGAAGAACTAGGAATCAACAAGTGGCCTACTCTTACTGATATCGGTCTTGCGCCGATTGGTTACGTAGTATATATTTTTGTCGCCAATCTCGCCACAAACTTAATGCAAATTTTCCCGTGGTTTGATGCTGAACAAGCTCAAGATGTTGGGTTTAATGGCCTTATATCTGGTCCAGACCGTTTCTTCGCTATGCTAGCTTTAGTATTTATTGCACCGATTGTTGAGGAATTAGTTATGCGGGGTTGGCTTTTTGGTAAACTGCGTGCCAAATTGAAATTTGTTCCGGCTATGCTACTTACGTCGCTGCTCTTTGCCGTTTTGCATGGACAATGGAATGTTGGCGTTAGCGTTTTCTTTCTGAGTATTATCATGTGTAGTTTGCGTGAGATCACTGGCTCGCTCTGGAGTGGTATTTTGCTACATATGCTGAATAACGGTATTGCATTCTATATATTATATATTCTCATGCTCTAGTCTTCCAAAGAAAAAGCAGATATGCTAGAATAATAGCATGCGTTATAAACATTTTTTTACCAAAACCCTTCGGGCTGCACCGAAAGATGAAACGGCGCGCGGCGCTCAATATCTTATGCGTGCAGGCTATGTCTACAAAGAACTAGCCGGAGTCTATGACTATCTGCCACTTGGGCTACGCGTGATCGAAAATATCAAACAGATCGTTCGTGAAGAGCTCGACAAGATTGGTAGCCAAGAACTCTTAATGTCGACCTTGCAGAACCCTGAACCATGGCAGAAAACCGATCGGTGGGATATTGAAAAAATGGATATTTGGTTCCGCACAACTTTGGCAGCTGGTGGTGAACTCGGTCTTGCACCAACCCACGAAGAACCACTCACCAATCTCATGAAAACTTATATCTCAAGTTACAAAGATTTGCCGGCTTATCCGTATCAGTTCCAAACTAAGTTCCGCAATGAGCTCCGTGCTAAATCTGGTATCATGAGAACTCGCGAATTTATCATGAAAGATCTTTATAGCTTCTCACTTGATCGTGAGTCGCATCAGAAATTCTACGACGAAGTCGCTGAAGCTTACAAGAAGATTTATATCCGACTCGGCATTGGCGATGACACATATCAAACTTTCGCCAGCGGCGGTGTTTTCTGCAAATATAGCCACGAGTTCCAAACCATCACCGAAGTTGGCGAAGATCTCATTTGGTTTAACGAAGATAAGAGCGTAGTCTTGAACGATGAAGTTTTGAATGACGAAGTGCTGAAGGATCTCGGCGTCAAACGCGAAGAGCTCAAATCTGCCAAAGCTGCTGAAGTTGGCAACATCTTCACTCTTGGCACGAAATATTCTGGCGCTATTGGCCTTGAATACGACACCAAAGATGGCAAGAAAGAACCAGTCTTCATGGGTAGTTACGGCATTGGCGTTTCTCGTCTCATGGGCGTGATTGCCGAAAAAATGTGCGACGACAAAGGCCTGGTCTGGCCAGAACATCTTGCGCCATATAAATATTATCTCATGGGTATCGGTGACGAAGGTATGCAAAAGGCCGAAGAGCTCTATGCTGGCCACGAAGAAACCGTGCTAATCGACGATCGCGCTGAAGTCCATCCAGGCGAAAAGTTTGCCGACGCTGATTTGCTCGGTATGCCATACCGCGTCGTGATTTCGGAAAATAGCCTCAAAGAAGACTCTGTGGAGGTCACCGACCGCAAAACTGGCGAGACTAAACTTATTAAAACTGCCGACTTTGCCAAAGAACTTGCCTAGTTTGCGCTTGACTTTAGATTTAAAACATAATAAACTCAAGTAGTTATGAAAAAGACTATCAACCTCACACCGGCAGGATATGCCGAATTAGAAAAAGAACTTGCTGAATTGGTTGCGCAGCGTCCAGCAATCGCGGAAAGAATTGCTATGGCTCGAGCTTTTGGTGATCTTTCCGAAAATCAGGAATACACTGACGCTCGCACTGAGCAGAAAAACGTTGAGAATCGAATTATCGAGATTGAAGATACACTCAAAAATGCTGTCTTAATCAAAACTCGAAAGAGCGACAAAGTCTCAATCGGTTCGACCGTCGAGATTAATATGTCTGGTAAAGATTTTACCTATACAATAGTTGGTCCAGTCGAAGCGAACCCACTAGAAGGTAAAGTCTCTCATGAATCGCCAATTGGCAAGTTGCTACTCGGACGTAAAACTGGTGAAGAATTTGACTTTAATGGTAAAAAAGTTAAAGTTAAGTCCGTAAACTAACAAAATCGGGGACCCCATAGTTTTATCTGTGAAAGTCCCCGTTTTTTGTGCTATAATATATATTATGACATTGGATGACTATCGTGACGAGCGTTTGCGCAAACTAAACCTTATCAAAGAACGCGGGATTGACCCCTACCCGGCAAAGTCTTTTCGTGATACAAAAATCGCCGAGATTCTTACCAACTTTGATCAAAAACAAGGCGAAACTGTTTGTATTGCGGGACGAATTGTCGCTATTCGCTCTTTTGGCAAGATTGCTTTTTTGAAGCTGCGCGACGATTCCGGCGAGCTACAGATTTTTATGCAAAAGACTGATGATAAACCGGAACATGAATTTGGCCTCAAAGATTTAAAATTGCTCGATAGTGGCGACTTTGTGGAAGCCCGCGGGCGAGTTGACAAGACAACCACTGGTGAAATTTCAGTTTTTGCAAATAGTGTTCGACTCTTGACTAAAAGTTTGCGACCGTTGCCTGGTTACGATGGATTCACGAACAAGGAAGAACGCTATCGTCGACGCTATATCGACATGAACGTTAACCCCGAGGTGCGGGAAAGACTGATTCGTCGCTCGAAATTCTGGCAAGCCACGCGTGACTTCATGAACGCACACGGTTTTATCGAAATCAACACACCAATTCTCGAAAAGACTACCGGTGGCGCCGACGCTACGCCTTTTTCCACTCACATGGATGCGCTCGACGAAGATTATTATTTGCGCATTAGTCAAGAATTGCCCTTGAAACGCCTACTCGGCGGCGGTTTTGAAAAAGTTTACGACATTGGTCCGCGATTTCGTAATGAAGGCGTGGACGATGAACATTTGCCGGAGCATATCGCTTTCGAGAGCTACGCCGCCTACGAAAACTATGAAGATGGCATGCGACTTTACGAAGAAATGATTAAGTATGTTGCTCAGAAAACTTGGGGTACGTTAAAATTCCAGGTCAGCGGTTTTGAAATTGATCTTGACTGTGAGTGGCCGCGCGTAAAATATGCTGATCTACTTATGGAGAAGTTTGGGATTGATGTTTTTCATCCTGATCGCGACAAAATCCATGCAATTTTGCAGAAAAATGGCGTGCAAGTTAACGGAAAGACCAACGATAGCCGCCTAATTGATAATCTTTGGAAACTTATTCGTAAAACTTCCGCTGGACCATATTGGTTGATTGAGGAACCGCTCAGTCTCAGCCCATTAGCCAAAGTCAGCGAAGAAAATCCTTTAGTGACGCAAAGGTTCCATCCGATTATCGCCGGTACTGAAATGGGTAATGGCTATAGCGAGCTGAACGACCCGCTCGATCAGCTTGCGCGTTTCGAGCAGCAACAAGCTATGCGCGATGCTGGTGATAATGAAGCGCAAATGCTCGATCTTGACTTCGTTGAAATGTTGGAATATGGTATGCCGCCCGCTTGTGGATGGGGTAACAGCGAACGCAATTTCTGGCTACTTGAAGGCGTTTCGGGACGCGAAGCCGTACCTTTCCCGATTATTCGTAGCAAGAGATAAGGAGAATACAAAGCCCACAATGCTAAAAGCCCGAGGCTTTTATAAAACCACTTTGGCCTGCTTATGCTATAATCATAGTAGTTATGCAAAACAAAATTATGATTGTTGGTACGGGCAATGTAGGCGCAAGCATCGCTTATGCTCTCATTAACCAGCGCACTGCCGTCCGCGAGATTATTCTCACTGATTTGAATGCTGCTGACGCTGAAGGTGAAGCGATGGATCTTTCCGATGCTCTTGCCACCGCGCCCAGTTTTCTCAAAATTAAATCTGGCAGTTATCAAGACGCTAAAGATTGCGACATATGCGTCATTACGGCTGGAGCTAATCAAAAACCCGGCGAAACTCGCACTGATCTATTGCAAAAGAACTATCAAATCCTAAAGTCCATCGTCACTCCAGTTATGGCGAGCGGTTTTGATGGTATCTTTCTGATAGTTTCGAACCCCATGGACGCTTTGACTTATGCCACATGGAAGCTTTCTGGTTTGCCAGCCGAACACATCATCGGTAGCGGGACAGTGCTTGATAGTGCACGTTTGCGTTTTCAAGTTAGTCAAGAATTAGCTATTCATCCCAAATCAGTTCATGCTTATCAAATCGGGGAACATGGTGATAGCGAATTCGCCCTCTGGTCGAGCGCCAACGTTGGTGGCGAAAAGCTGACGGATCTGATTAAGTCTAATAAATTGAATAAAATAGAAGCGATCGTTACTAAGAAAGCTTATGAAATTATTGATCGTAAAGGCGCGACCTTCTATGGTATCGGCGCTGCTACGGTACAAATCATTAATTCGATTTTGAACGACGAACGTCGTATGCTTTGCGTGTCGAGTTATGACGATTTTGCCGATACCTTTTATGGTTTTCCAACCATTGTCGGTCGCGCTGGTATTATTCAGCGCCTCAGCCCCACCCTTTCCGAAGCTGAAGGCATTAAGCTCCAAAAATCCATCAACCGGATCAAAAACACCACTCGCGCCATCAAAACCTGATCTCTGCACTTTCTTCTCATCAGTCCTTCTCTAAGTGTGCTATAATATATATATGTTAGACATTAATTTCATACGCGCCAACCAAACACTAGTCGAAAAATCTGCCCAGGAAAAAGGTTATTCGGTTAGTATCTCGGATTTGTTGCAGCTTGATGACCAGCGCCGTGAAATTCTCCAAAAAGTCGAAAAACTACGCCAAACTCGTAATGAAATTGCCGGTAAAATGAAAAACGGCAAACCCGATCAAGCTTTGATTGAAGAAGGGAAGAAAATTAAAGCCGAACTAGCAGAAATCGAACCACAACTTGCCGAAATTGAAAATAAAATCGAACAAGGGTTAAAAAGTGTGCCGAATATTATCTTTGACGATGTGCCGCTGGGCGCCGAAGAATGCAGCGTTGAAGTTACGAGCTGGGGTGAGCATAAAACCACCGGTGTTGACCATCTTGATTATGCGGAAAGTCGTGATTGGGTAGATTTTGCCCGTGGGGCGAAAGTCGCCGGTGCAAAGTTTTACTATTTGAAAGGCGGTCTCGCTCTACTCGAAAACGCTTTATTGCAATTTGGCCTTAAAAAGGTCCTTGAACATGGTTTTCAATTTATGACCGTTCCCGATCTCGTCTCTAGCAAAATCTTGGAAGGCTGCGGGTTCAATCCGCGTAGCAGCGAGCAGAGCGATGAATATTTCGTCGAAGGTGAAGATCTAGCCTTAATCGCAACCGCCGAAATGCCACTTACTGGATATCACATGGATGAAATTATTGATGAAAAAGATTTGCCAATTTGCCTCGCTGGTTATAGCGCTTGTTTCCGCAAAGAAGCCGGAACTTATGGCAAACATACCCGTGGCCTTTTTCGCGTTCATCAATTTAACAAACTCGAAATGTACGTTTTCTGTCTACCAGAAAAATCTCGCGAAATGCACGAAACAATCCGCGCGATTGAAGAGGAGATTTGGCAAGAACTTGGCATTCCGTACCGTGTAATTAATATCGCCGCGGGCGATCTCGGCGCTCCAGCTGCAAAAAAATATGACATTGAATATTGGAGCCCGGTGGATCAAAAATATCGCGAGCTCACTAGCTGCTCAAACTGTACGGATTTTCAAGCCCGCAGTCTCAACATTCGTGTTCGTCGCGCTGATGGTGACGTTGAAGTTTTGCATACTTTGAACGGCACGGCTATTTCGCTTGCCCGCACTATGGTTGCAGTACTAGAAAATTATGCTGAGCCAAACGGCAAACTAAAAGTCCCAGCAGCTTTGCGCGAATACTTGGGCGGAGCAACCGAAATCTAATATGGCAAAGGAGGGGAAATGCTAAAAAAGATTTTTGGAAAGCATAATACTAGCGAAAAGGCCCGACCGAAGAAACGCTTCCATTTTCGTTCGGTCGTCAGTATGGCCAATTCCAAGCTTTCGATCAAGCTGGCCGCAGTTATTTTGGCAGGCTCCACGCTAATTTCAGCCCTACTCGGCATTTTTCGCGATCGCTTACTTAACTCATACTATCTTGACACCTATCCCACTGGCATCGATGCTTATACCGCCGCTTTTACTATCCCCGACTTCATGTTCTTCATCTTGACTTCGGGTGCTTTAGCCGTCAGTTTTATTCCAGTTTTTAACCAACGCCTCACTACTGGCAACAAAAAATCTGCTTGGGAGCTTAGCTCTAGCATCCTAAATCTCATGGCGCTCATCACGCTCGCTGCCTCTATTTTGATCATGCTTTTTGCTGATCCGCTCGTCCGTTATATCGTTGGCCCAGGCCTCGACGAATCTGGTATGATTCTTGCTATTAATATGATGCGTGTCATTGCGATCAACCCATTCTTGTTTGCAATCTCGACCATTTTATCTAGCATTCAACAAGCTCTGGGCCGTTTCGTCTTTTATGCCCTGGCCCCCGCGCTCTACAATGTAGGCATTTTAGTTGGTATTGTCTGGTTTACTGGCGGCATCAATATCTTCGGCTGGCAAATTTTCGAAGGTGGCATCATGGGCGTAGCGCTGGGCGTAGTTTTCGGCGCGATTCTCCAGGTCATTACCAGCCTCGTTGGACTTTTCGGTCTCGGTTTTGACTATGATTTCAAAATTAGCTGGCGCAATCAGGGCTTTCGCTCTGTGCTCAAACTTTTACCCGCCCGCAGTCTTGACCAAGGCATCGATTATGTCAATACTATCGTCACCACTAACCTCTCCTCCCGCATGGGCGCCGGCGCTTTGCGTTCTTACCAACAAGCCTCCAGCCTGTCGCAAATGCCGGTCAACCTCGTCGGCGTAGCGATATCCACGGCCTTTTTCCCGCAACTTACCGAGGAACTCGGTGAAGGCAAAGAAGATAAGTTCCGTCAAACTTTCCGCACTGCCCTCAGTACAATTATCTGGATTTCCTTACCTGTGACAATTATTGCTTTGTTTGCCCGTGGCTACGTGGTTAGTTTTATCAAAAACGGTGGTGACCCGCTCATTTCCTCAGTGCTTGCTACGCTCGTGATTTCAATTTTCGCCCGCTCGGTTTTTCACATTGTCTCGCGCGGTTTTTACGCCCACCAAGACACCAAAACGCCCTTTATCGTTTCAATTATTGCAGTCGGACTGAGCATCGTCCTTGCCATTGTCTTCACACTTATCGGCTGTGGTCCCGAAGGTCTCGGCTGGGCGCAGTCCATCGGCGCTATCATCGAAATTATTATCCTAATCGGCATTTTGCAGCGCCAGTCCAATCAGCAACTCCTCGACCATAATTTCCGCAGCAATTTTTGGAAAATGATTTTCGCCACCGCCATCACTGGCTGCGTAGCCTATTCCATGACTAAGTTCTTCCCGCTCATGGCTACCGACGATTCAATCTTCATCATTTTTCCGAAATTCTGTCTAATTTGTTTTACTTCTGCTATTGCATACCTTTTGGCTGGTTACTTTCTTGATCTGCCGCAAGTCAAACCAATTTTCGAACGCATCAAACACATTCTTTTCCGCAACATTCAATAATTCCGCTCAGCATGTGCTATAATTAGCGTATGGATTTTCTACAAGCAATTCTTCTAGGTATTGTTCAAGGTTTAACCGAATTTATCCCGGTTTCTTCCTCTGGACATCTTGAAATTATCATGCACCTTTTCAACATGGAGGCCGCTAATTTCCATCTATTCCTTGAGTTCGTTAATATCGGCACATTGCTCGCCTTGCTGTTATATTTCCATAAACGTATTTGGAAAATTCTCAAAGACGTGTTCATGGAACGAAATTACAAACTTGCCATCAACCTTGTCATCACGACTATCCCAGCTGGTGTCATTGGTCTAATCCTATCCAGTTTTATTGAACAAAATCCGTTTTTCAACTCACTTATCACTGTTTGCCTCGCCATGATGGTTATTGGTTTTATCATGCTTTTAATCGATAAGATTCCCCACATGTCGAAACTCGAAAACGAAAACCAACTCACTCCTGCTCGCGCGTTGATTATCGGCCTGTCCCAGACTATCGCCCTAATTCCTGGTGCTTCACGCTCTGGCACCACAATCATCGCCGGCCGCCTCACTGGCCTCGATTCCGAATCCGCCGCCGAATATTCCTTCCTCGCCTCTATCCCCATCATGCTTGGCGTCACCTTCAAACTTTTTCTCAGTGAAACTGACCGCATTTATTTTGCTGAGAATCTCGACGCTCTCTTCTTTTCTAACTTGCTTGCTTTCATTGTTGGCTTCTTTGCTCTGCATTTCTTACTACGTTACCTCAAAAAGCCCAAGTCGCTCCAAACTTTCGGCAAATATCGTATTGCGCTCGCTCTCGTAGTGCTCGGCGTCACCCTAATAATGTTGTAAAACTGACCCAGAAGCTTGTTTTTGCGCCCACTCCTTGGTATACTAACTAACAGTTGTCAGTGATCTTGGTCGATCGGCTTTTGCCGCCTCTTGACAACCGCAACTAAACAGGAGAATCAATGCGTAGCAAACGAAAGAAGATTCAATCGCGCCGCGATCCGCAGTTTCCACCTGCACCGTGGCAAGAATTCATTGAGATAAATCAAAGCTTCTGATTTCAGATCTCTGGTTTAATCCTAGTTTCATACGCGTCGTCCCGGCTTTATTTCGTTCAAAGTTGAACAAAGAGAGCTGGGACTTTTTTGTGCCAAATCATCAACGCATCTTGCGTTTCGCCACCGCAGTCCGATCACTATCGCGATCAAAATCATCCTGAGGCGCTTCACCCAGCAGCAAATCCGCCAACATTTGATAAGTCAACATTCCTACAATCCGCTCAAACGGATCAACCACGATAAAGAAGTAACAATTCGTTCGGTAAAAAGCCGCTAATGCTTGATATAAAGTATAATCATCGCGCAAATAACAAATCTTCCTATCCAAAATCTCACTCGCCCGACTCGCTTCCCGAATCTCCAGGCTATTCAGTGCCGTCGTGTGTAGCAGCCCCACAATCTCTCGTTTCTGATTAATCACCGGAAAATGTGCAAACCCCGATCGATACAGTCGATCCAAAGTCAAAGGTCCTAAAACCTCGTCTTCTTTGACATAAGTAATTTCTTCTTTTGGCAACATTACTTCCGCCACTTTACGTTCTGGAAAAGTCATCACCGTTGCAATGACGCCTCGCTCACGTGCCGTCAGCGCCGTTTTCGGCATCGCTTTGATTAGTTCCAGAAACTCATCCAAAGTCTGCGGGATATGCAACTCCAATGCCTTACTCGGCTGTTTTTTTATCCGATAAGGTTCCAGTTTCGGGTCAATCCACTTCGTGAACTTGCGCAAGAATTTTTTTGTACGAATTTTTAAGCCATGTCGAATATTTCGTACGAATTTTCGTACATCCTGCCCGAATTTGTACAAATACCGGCGTAAATTATTCCAAAGATCCGTCTTTTTCATGCTATAATACCATTATAGCATTTTAGAGTCAGATAATCGAGTCGGAGGATATCATGGATAAGAAAAATTGGATCATTGTTGGAATTATTATTGCTGCTTTTGCCGGCTTGATTAGTATTAGTGTTATCCAAAACCGTTCTGGCATCGATTATAGTCAATACGACCTTAACAACATTATCCCCGCCGACGAGAATTCTGGCGGTCTAAGCGAAAATATTTCTGGCAGTGCTGATGCGCCTATCGTAATCTATGAATACGGTGATTATCAGTGTACTGCGTGTGCTCCAATCAACCCGTATATTAACGAGATTATCGAAGAATACGATGGTAAAGTCGCAGTCGTTCTGCGCACTTATATCATGGATTACCATGACAATGGTACAGCTGCCGCTTCGGCCGCTAATGCCGCTGCCATCCAAGGCTACTGGGAAGAATACAAGAACTTGCTCTATTCTAAGCAAAACGATTGGTACTATTCCAACGCCAATGAGCGCCAGCAACAGTTTGAAGAATATTTCAACGAAGCCAGTAATAGCAAGGGCGATCTTGAGAAATTCCGTTCCGATATGAAAAGCAAAGCCGTATCACAAAAGATCTCCTTCGATCGTCAGCTCTCTCAACTAGTCGGTGTGGATTGGACTCCAACGTTCTACCTTGACGGAGAACTAATCGACCAACGCGGCATGAACACTAATGAGTTTTTGAAAACCTTGCGCCAAAAAATTGACGAAATGCTCGACGAGCGCGGGATTGAAAACCCCACCAAAAACAAAAAATCAAACAACAAGGATAATTAGTGGCAAAATCCCATACGCAATTTGCCTGCCAGCAATGCGGTGCCGTTTATAAAAACTGGACCGGCCGTTGCAATAAATGCGGCGCTTGGAGCTCGCTCATCCAACAATTCGATGAAGATAGCCGTGAAGAAAAGTCCGCTGTTGGTCGTGGCCAAAGTTCCGGCAAAACCTTGGATTTTGTTTCGATCAAAGATCTCGAAATTAGCGACGCCAAAGAGCGTCTTAGTACAGGTTTTAAAGATTTTGATACAGTTTTAGGCGGCGGAATTTTGCTCGGTAGTGTTTCGCTACTTGCTGGTCAACCCGGCATCGGTAAGTCCACCTTGCTGATGCAAATTTGTGCTACCATCGCCGAAACTCACAAAGTACTCTATATTTCTGGCGAAGAATCCGCCGGCCAAGTTAAGCTCCGCGCCATTCGTCTTGGCGCCGAAGCCGACAACCTGAAATTCGCCAGCAGTACCTCCGCCAACGATATCGCCAAAACTATTGAGAGCGGGGAATTCGACCTCATCATCGTCGATTCAATCCAAACCCTCACCCTCGCGGAAATTTCCTCTGCGCCTGGAGGCATTTCCCAGGTCACCAACTGCGGTAATCTCATCATTCGTGCCGCCAAAACTTCTGGCACCGCCGTAATTATCGTTGGCCATGTCACAAAAGAAGGTACTTTGGCCGGCCCGAAGGTCCTCGAGCACTTGGTTGATGTCGTGATGAACTTCGAGGGTGATCGTTACGGTGGCTTCAAAATCATCCGCGCTATCAAAAATCGTTTTGGTTCAACCTCCGAAGCAGCGATTTTCGAAATGAGCGAACAGGGTCTCTCCGAAGTCGAAAATCCTTCCGCCTCACTCCTTTCTGAGCGCCAAAACACCGACGGCTCTATTATTCTGGCCACGCTCGAAGGCACCCGACCAATCCTCGTCGAAATTCAAGCTCTCGCTACTCCAACCAATTTTGGCTATCCTAAGCGTACGACGTCCGGCTTTGATCTCAACCGTTTGAACTTACTGGTCGCCGTGATTGAACGCCGCACCAAACTCAAACTTGGTGATAAAGACATTTTCCTCAACGTGGTCGGCGGTCTAAACATTAAAGACTCCGCCGCTGATCTCGCAATCTGCCTCGCTATTGCCTCGGCCGTTGCTGGGCGGAAGCTGGCCGAGGATTTTGTTGTCTTTGGCGAAGTCGGGCTGGGTGGGGAAGTTCGTTCAGTTTTTCGTCCCGATCAACGCATCGCTGAGGCCAAAAAACTCGGTTTTACTCATGCTATTGGCCCCGCTACGGCCCGTGATCCATTCGTTATCCCAGTCAAAGACCTCCGCCAAACTCTAATCGAATACGTCAACGAATAGCTATGCGAATTCTTGGCATCGACCCTGGCACCGGGATTTGTGGATTTGGCGTGATTGAAGAGCAACACCCAATCGATTATGGCGTCATCGCTACTCCTCCGCACACGCCACTACCCGATCGCTTGGAAGACATATATAATTCTCTGCACGAAATTATCAAGCAAAATCGGCCTGATGTCATGGCGATCGAAAAACTCTTTTTCAAACAAAACATTACCACTGGCATTTCCGTCGCCGAAGCACGTGGCGTCTGTCTGCTGGTTGCTAAACAATCTGGCCTGCCGATTTTCGAATATAGCCCAAACCAAATCAAGAAAGCGATTTGCGGTTATGGTCAAGCACACAAGCCACAAATCCAGGAAATGGTCCGCGTCCACCTCAAGCTTGCTACCGTCCCTAAACCTGATGATGCTGCGGACGCACTCGCTGTGGCCATCGTCCATTCTTTCGCCGCTAAACGAACTGCTTAAGTTTGTCAGCATCTTCATTCTATGCTAAAATTAAGTCAAACAAGGAGTCCTTATGACGAAAAAACAAAGTTTTTTGGGAGTATTTATTTTAGCCCTGGCTTGCGGCTGTCTTTTTTCTCCCCTAGCCCACGCCGAAGAAATTAATCAGGGAGCAATCGAAGTGCCGGATGATTCTTCCGCCTCTGGCTCCGAAACGGTAAATCTAGGCGAAAATGGCGACGCCAATTCCGAGTCTCAGGGCACGGCGCCAACCGAGACGGAAAATACTGAAGCGACGGGCAATACCGAGAATACCAGTGATACTAATTCAATCACTGGTGGCCGCAACTTAGAAGACGGCAGCACGGTCGAAAATATTAATATCGATGATAATTCTAGCCTCGTCGATTTTGAGGAAGAAACCACCGTCGAAGAGCCTAGTATCTGGCCCATGGTGATTTCGCTTTGCGCACTCGGCGCTGTTTTGCTGACAATCATCGTTCTTAACCTCCTCGGGCGTCGCAAAAAGTGATTGCACATATTTTTGGCACCGTCACCGAAAAGCTGCCAAGCTCAATCATCATTGACGTTCAGGGGATCGGTTACGAAGTAATTATCCCTGCTCCCGACATCGAATCGGTCAATTTGAACGACCAGGCCAAACTCTACACGCATCACGCTGTGCGCGAAAATGCCGAAGAGCTCTATGGCTTTTCTAGTCTTGCCGCCAAACGCTTATTTGAAATGCTGATTGCCGTGAGTGGCATCGGCCCTAAAGCCGCCATCGGCATCTTGAGTTTAGGCTCGGCCGAAGAAGTCCGCAACGCGATTGCTAACACTGACGCCGGTTTTATTTCTAAAGCTGCCGGTGTCGGTAAGAAATCCGCCGAACGCGTAATCGTTGACCTGCGCGATAAAGTCGGCGCCCCGACGCATTACGGCGCCACCGAAACCAAATTCAGCCTCTCGGCAACACAGGCGCCAAAAGATGAGGCGCTCGATGCGCTCATCGCCCTCGGTTTCCAGCTCAAAGAAGCCTCTGCTGCTTTGGCCGAGATTGACCCAACCTTGCCGGTTGAAGATCGCATTCGTTTAGCACTGAAAAAGTAATTTTTGCCACTTTACCCTTCCCAAAGAAGAAAAAGTATGTTAAAATGACTAGTAGTTGTAATATATAAAGGTTAAAATATGAGTTTTACAGTTTTGAAAAAAATTGGTGACGCCCAGAAAAAAGCCGCAGTAGTCGATGTACGCTCTGGCGATACTGTCAAAGTCACCCAAAAAATCAAAGAAGGTGATAAATTCCGCCTTCAAGTCTTCGAAGGTGTCGTAATTCGCACCGATCGCAAAGATTCTCACACCGCTCGCATTACCGTGCGCAAAATTGCCTCGGGCGTTGGTGTTGAAAAATCTTTCCTGATCCATAATCCTTTGGTTGAGAAAATTGAGATTGTTCGCCGCGCTAAAGTGCGTCGCAAAAACCTTTCTTATCTGCGCGAACGCTCTGGTAAATCTGCTCGTTTGACCAACAAGGCCTTTGATCGTGCCGCCGTCAACGATTTGACCAGCGAAATTGCCGCTGCTGCTCACGAAGCCGTTGAAGTTGCACAAGACGTCGCTGAAAATGTTACCGACAAAGCTGAGGAAGTTGCAGAAAAGGTCGCCGACGGAGTTGCCGAAGTTGCAGAAGAGATCAAAGATCAAGCTGCTGAAGCCGTGAAAAACGTCAGCGAAAAAATCGAAGAAGTCAAAGAATCTATCACCGATCAAGAAAAGAAAGCTTAGCCTTGCCCGAGACTTGTATTCTCGGCATTGACGAAGTCGGACGCGGTCCTTGGGCGGGGCCGCTTGTTGTTGGCGCCGTAGTTCTAGGTGAAAAATTCTTTGCCCAAAATCTACTACAACAACCCACGGAAATTCAAGATTTTTGGCACAGTCTGACTGATTCGAAAAAGCTCACTGACAAAAAGCGCACAGCTCTCAGCAAAATTATCCTGAGTGAGGCTGCCGCCACGGGACTTGGCTGGGTATCAGCTCCCGAACTTGATCAGCGTGGCCTCAGCGCTAGCTTGAAATTAGCCACGCGTCGCGCCGTCAAACAAGTCCTAGCCACCAAAACTCCCTTCACCGAAATTATCATCGACGGTACGATCAACTTTCTAGACGACACGCCTCTCTCTGACCGTGTTACTCTGCTCAAAAAGGCCGATTTTTTAATCAAAGAAGTTTCCGCCGCCTCAATCATCGCCAAAGTCGCCCGCGATGAGTATATGAAAAATCTCGCTAACCAGTATCCTGACTATGGCTTTGAACGTCACGTCGGCTACGGCACTGCCGCTCATCGCGCCGCACTAGAAAAATATGGTACTTGCCCTGAGCATCGCCAAAGTTTCAAGCCCATCCAAAAGATTGCGCAAAATAAACAACCGGGCATCTCGATTTTAGCCAGATCTGGTCCCAGAACCGCAATTACCGCAAGCCCTACGGCTCGTGGACAATATGCTGAAAATCTCGTAGCGGATTATCTCAAGAGCCAAGGTCATAACATTATTGCTCATAATTTCAAGACTAAAGCCTACGAAATCGACCTAATTTCAACCCTCGAAAACCAAATTTTCTTCACCGAAGTTAAATATCGCAAAAATACTAATCATGGTACTAGCCTCGAGCAAATTACCGCCGCAAAACAGTGCCAAATGCAGTTCGCTGCTCAAGCTTTTCTCTCCCAGCACCCCGAAATTAAACACCAGCCCGTTCTTGCCGCTGCTGCTGCCAGTGGTGTTCCACCCCAAATCGAAGCTTGGTTTGCCCTTGCATAAACGACTTCTGAACCAGAAAACCTCCATTTTTTGGAAAAATCCAGTAAAATTTACTGCTTTTTCAAGAAAAATAACCAAAATTCAATAAATCCGCCAAAAGTATTGTATTTTTCGCTAATCTGTGATATAATAGAATATAAGGGTCGAGGCGAACAACTTCGAGCCTTGTCTGTAACTATGGTAATTTCAACATGGCAAACTAAAAACATTATTATAGCTTGCCACGAATCCCAAGGGGAGAAAAAGGAGGAATAAAAATGATTGAAATTACAAGAAAAACAAAAGACTACAATAGGGAATTAGAAAGCTCAATCACCCCTAGCGAGGCTAGGAAAATTGCCAAAACGCTATCAGGGCGACTGCTAACCTTAAGTAATGTCCGTAATATGGTTAGTAATCTCAACGGCGATTCAGAAGTATTCCAGGAAGTTGGCGGCTTTCGCATAAATACGGGGTGCGAAAAAGCATTCGCCGATCATTACGGCGTGCTCTATACCAACTCTAGCCAAAAGAAAGTGATTGGGTTCTTACCGCCAGTCTCGCTTTTTACTCCGAGACAACGTCACGCTCACTAATCTAAATCCCAGACTTTCGGCAAAAATCCGCCGGGAACCTTACTTATGGCTGCCAATTTATTATGGCAGCCATATTTTTTGCGCAACATTCCCCAACCAAAGCCCACGCTCAGGACCAATCCTTCTCATCAGCCTAGACATTAAACCGGAACTCGACAACGTCTCCCTCTTGCATGACATAAGTTTTACCCTCTGTGCGGAGTTTACCCGCCGCTTTCACGGCTTGTTCGCTACCTAGCTCGACCAAATCTTCATATTTCATCACCTCTGCCGCAATGAATCCCCGCTGAAAATCAGTATGAATCTCACCAGCCGCCTCCGGTGCCGTTGCGCCTTGGCGAATTGTCCAAGCTCGCACTTCTTTTGACCCCGCCGTAAGAAAACTTTGCAAACCCAGCGTCTCATACGCCGCCTTCACTAGTTCGCTCAGCGCATCCTCCTCCACGCCGAACTCCTGCAAAAATTCTTTCCGTTCTTCCGCCGTCATCTCCGACATTTCCGCCTCAAGCTTCGCATTGACAAAAACCGCTTGATTTGGCGCCACACTCTCGGCTAGTCGTTTTTTAAGCTCTTTATCCTTCAGCTCGTCTTCATCGACATTGAACATATAAATCACCGGCTTATCCATCAAAAAGGGAATTTCCTCCGCTGCCTCACTACCCTTGCGTTTTTTCGCTACGCGTTCCTTCGTTTCGAGATCGGCTAGCTCCAGCTCAGTCGTAATTACGCCAATATCATGTTGCGGGTCTTTCGAGCCTTCCGCTCGCACCACGTTCGTATCCTTGAACACTCGCACTACATGACAAATCACCTGACATTCGCGAATATATGCCAAAAACTTATTACCCAGCCCTTCGCCCTTTGATGCTCCGCCGACCAATCCGGCAATATCAACAAATTCTACCGTCGCCGGAATCACTTTTTTCGCATCATACATTTTTTCCAGGACCGCCAAGCGCTCATCGGGCACCGCCACAATCCCCACGTTCGGCTCAATCGTCGCAAAGGGATAATTTGCCGCCAGCGCCCCCGCATTCGTCAGAGCGTTAAACAATGTCGATTTTCCCACATTCGGCAAACCTACAATTCCTACTTTCAACATTTAAACCAACCTTTCGTTTTTCAGAAAATTTCTATCATCGCTATTTTCGTCATTTGGATAAGCCTCCTCTTCAAGAGTAAGACCATCTTTCAACAATTTTACCATATTCACCGAGATTGGAGTAGTATCGATTTGAGGTAGTTCAACCGATAAGCGTTTTAGCTCAAGATTTTTTGCTGCAGAATTTCGCAACAAGTCTTTTACATTTATAACTTTTATGTTATAGTGGAAGTGCGAAATCTTTTTACAAATGGAATGTCCTATCATGGATGTTTTGAAGTTAGAAATGCGACCATGTGTAGCAAATAGGACTTCAAAACTCCGTTTGTAGAAGATTTCGCGATCAACATGTGGTCGCTTTTTTAGTTGCGACAGAAAGGGTATCATGAAATTAGTTATTAAAATTTTATGCTGGGTAGCTGATGTTGGGGCGGCTTGCTATGTTGGGCTGACGGTTGCAAAATCTATCTCAAATCTCATCCCGCTAGTCACCTCTGTTCCTGTTATCGGACAGATCCCGACTCCAATTATTGAGCCTCTTGTTGAGGCTATATACTGACTGTTCATGGACTTACGCTAAAACTGAACCCGTCAGAATTGCCGACGCGACTGAATCCGAAGGCTCGTATCCACGCTAGGAATGTGTAGCCAAAAATCCCGATAAATCCGAGGAGGAATACCAAGCGTACTTGACCGAACTAGGTAGGTACAGAGAATGGCCAAGAGACCCCAACTACGACATAGGTATATACAATCAGACCGAATGTGAATATCATGGAGGTCTTAGGTACGACTTCGAAGCGGAAGAATTTCACTGTATTATTCCACTTCAGTTTCAGACCGCATCGAATGGCGATGAAATGTATCAAAATGCATTAGATGGTTTTGAGTATTATAAATCCTGGCATCCCAACACGGCAGTAAAAACAATTGATTATTCAAAAGAATAAAAAGAAAGGAAAATATATGACAAAAGAAACGAAAGAAGCAAAAGCAGCAAAAGCAGCAAAGAGAACTGAAGAAACGAAGGAGACTAAAGAAATAAAAACGGCAAACAAGCCACAAAAATTTAATTTGGAAGACGCGATCAAAAGTCTCACTGAGATGATCAAAAAGCTGATCGAAAAGTTCAAAGCACTCCCCAAAAACCAAAAAATTATTTGCGCCGCCGTCGCCGGCGTGATCGTCCTAAGTATTGCCTCGGTTATTTCGCAAAAACAATCAAACGACTGGATGTGCGAAAGAGTCGATAGTCTAGATTCAGCTAGGTTTTTTGGCTGTGACAATGTAGTAAAAAGGCTCGAAGAAGAGGAGACAGCAGCAAGGCGAAAAGAGGAAGAAAAGGAAAAGGCCAGAGTTGCTTGTGAATCCCAACCTAGTGATGATGGCATGAAATATAGTTACCACTCCTCCGACGGCAGTTGCGAAAAGTACGAAACCGAAAAGTCCTGCGAACTTAAAAATCTTAAGCTATGGAGTTCTAAGTGCGTAACACAGTCCGAATATAACCAGAAAAAAGCCGAATACGACGCGAAGCAAACCGCCGAAAAACAAGCCAAAAGCGATTGTAGCGCTAAAGGCTATGACTGGAACTATACTTATGACCGTTGCAATTCGGATGCCGAACAGCAAAAGCAAAATAACAATGATTCGTCTAGTAGCAGTAACGCGCCTACCGAAACACCCAAACAAGAAAGCTCAAATAACCAACCCTCGGCCCCATCCGCCCCGGCCGCCCCATCCATTGACACCATAGCTAATACCTGCTGGTCCTACGGTAAAGAAAAGGGCGTTAGCCTGACGGATTATGCTTCGACGGATATCAACAAGGACGGCGACTATTATAAAATCGTCATGTGGCATCAAGACCGTAGCCTCTGGAGGTGCTGGTACAACCCGACCAATAAAGATGTTTTCGTCGAAAAAATCTACAACTAATAGAAGGAACTAATCACAATGTCAACAGAAGACGAAATTCAAAAACTCCGCACCGATGCGGACCTACGTTTTTACGCGAGCGACGATCCGATATCTCCACAAGCTCGGTATGCCAGCACTAAAGCTCTGATCTGAAGCACTAGTCTGATACTTTGTTTGCCAATTGGCCTTTTGTTCGACGGCATTGGGATAGCTATCATGCTATTCCTGGGAATTCTTTTCGTCCATCTTGGCCTCTCGACCAAAAAGAAACTCAAGGCCTTAGCCAACGAAATGGTCACAAACGTTCAAAAAGAGCAGGCCAAACAAGCCGAGAAAGAAAAGATTGATCTAGAATATAAAAAACTTATGATTGAGAAAATGAAGAAAGAGGCCAAGAACGAAAAATAATCCACTAACAG
Organism: uncultured Candidatus Saccharibacteria bacterium; assembly: GCA_948435375.1. Taxonomy (GTDB): domain Bacteria; phylum Patescibacteriota; class Saccharimonadia; order Saccharimonadales; family Saccharimonadaceae; genus Nanosyncoccus. The sequence continues at coordinate 2,321 of CAOJGQ010000002.1, read as the reverse complement.
CCAAATATTTCGCCATCCAGTTTAACGAACCCAAAGATTCATCTTCTGTACTTTTCCTTGCCACAAGATTTTAGTGTTACAATAGAGACATGAAACCAAAACTCAAATATCGCACCAAACGTATCGCCGCCATCTTCGCTGTCCTAGCCGGATTGGTCGGTGTAATCTGCGCTAACCCGGCGAGTTATGAAAAAATCCTCGAAAGTCCCGCCGTTGCTGAATCGACCGGAAATCCTACCTCTCCCGCGAGTTCAAATGATGCTATCTCTGGCGCACCGTTAGCGGTCAATATCTTGGAACAGCTCGAAATCAAAGGACGCGCACCAAAAACCGGCTACAACCGTGAAGAATTTTATAAATCTTGGCCCACCATTGAAGGTTGCAGTTTGCGCCAGCGCATCATCCGCCGCGAAATTGGAGAAAGCGCCACGCTCGACGCTGATAAGTGCACTGTGGTCGCCGGCGAATTTGACGAACCCTACACTGGCTCACATCTAGTCTTCCATACCAAGGCTGAATTTTCCAAAGGTATCCAAATTGATCACGTCGTCGCCCTTTCCGATGCTTGGCAAAAGGGTGCGCAATACAAAACCGCCGAAGAGCGCTACAATCTCGCCACCGATCCACTCAATCTTCTCGCTGTTGACGCTAGTGCCAACCAGGGGAAATCTGATGGCGACGCCGCTACTTGGCTGCCGCCGAACAAGGCTTTTCGCTGCCAATACGTCGCCCGCCAAGTTTCTGTCAAACATAAATATTCACTCTGGGTCACTCAGGCCGAGCATGATGCAATTGCTCATGCGCTCGAAGCTTGCCCAAATGAGCCCGCTGTTGGTCTCGAAAACTAGAGTTTAAGCTATAATCACCAAAGTATAATACACCACAAAAGCCGCCAACATCATCGCCCCTTCGGTTCGCGTAATCTTACGCTTAGTCAAGGCGAAGACGAATAGAAGGACTGCCGAAGCTACTAGCGCCACAATATCCAACATCTGAAAACTCACCGGTGTTACGGTGCCAAACAATGCTACCGGCACGCCGAGAACGATACAAATGTTGAAAATATTACTGCCGATGATATTCCCCACCACGAGATCTTGTTCACCTTTCTTCGACGCCACAATTGTCGTCACCAGCTCCGGCAAAGAAGTGCCAAACGCAATCACCGTCAGTGCAATCACACGCTCACTCAGCCCAATCGTCGTTGCAATCCCCGAAGCACTGTCCACCACCAACTGGCTACCAATAATAATACCCGCCAACCCCAACGCCACCAAAAGTAGCGACTTACCAAGTTTAAATTTGGGCTTTTCGACTCCTTGCTCATCCTTCTTCTGCTTCGCAAGTGTGATTAGATAGTACAAGAACACAGCGAAGAAAAGCAAAGCTACAAAAGCATCAGCCCGCGTAATTTGGTCTGGCGCACCGCTACCGATCGCACTGTCCAAAAACAACACGGCGAGCAAAGTCGAAATCATCATACAAAGCGGCAACTCTTTCCGCACGGTGTTGCTTTTGATTCGCACCGGTCGAATCACCGCCGCAATACCCAAAATCAACAAAATATTCAAAATACAGCTACCCATCACGTTGCCCAGCACCATGTCCGTACTACCTGAAGCCAAAGCGCTCAGCGACACCGCAAGCTCCGGCGCACTAGTACCGAAAGCGATAATCGTCAGGCCAATCAGCATTTTCGAAACTCGGAAATTCTGCGCTGTGTTCGATGCCCCATCCACAAAAACATCCGCACCCTTAATCAGGAGTACAAACCCCACGATCAGCAAAGTAATATTCAGAATCATTTACCTCCTTCGTATATCACATTTTCATTATAACACTACGCCATCAAAAACCAATACCATTATCAACATTCGTATTGACTCTCAGAATATCATAAGCATAGGACAACACTACTATCACAATAAATACAGTACCGATTCTATCTATATATCTAACTCGTGGCGGGTATGTAATTCTAGAGCTTGGCGCCCTGAGACTGGCAGGTGAACAGACTCATTCTTGGTTAGGAACAAGCTATTCATCTAATGACCAATATGCTTATAATCTTTCGCTTTACTTTAACTATATTACTCCATCCAATAGTAATACACGTTGGCATGGCTTTACGGTCCACGCAAGCCCAACTTCCGATTTCTAGGTTTCCTGATTCTGTTTGACGAAGAATTAATAGTAATGAAGCCTACACTAGTCTTTGACTGTCTAGTTCTGGTTTTCCGATTCATGTTTTTTGATGGATGTTTGGATTATTGGAGTTATTGTACCTAGTTTTGGTTGGCTGAAGCTTGACTTCTTGGGGC
>CAOJGQ010000001.1 GCA_948435375.1 uncultured Candidatus Saccharibacteria bacterium | reverse complement strand
GGTCTAGAGTAGAAACCTGGTTATAGTCCCCTAACAATTTGAATCATGGTATAATATAGAAATCGGGTAGCCGTTGAAGGACCAAGTTATAGTCCCCTAACAATTTGAATCATGGTATAATAACCTGATTGTCGAACAGCGGGTTAGTTAGTTATAGTCCCCTAACAATTTGAATCATGGTATAATTCTGTAAAGAGTACATAGTTGTCTTCTGAAGTTATAGTCCCCTAACAATTTGAATCATGGTATAATATAAATAAGAGAGGTAATAATGAGTAAGTTGTTATAGTCCCCTAACAATTTGAATCATGGTATAATTTTTTGTGCACAATTTCGACCGTATAGTTTGTTATAGTCCCCTAACAATTTGAATCATGGTATAATTTCCATACAATTTAATAAAATTATGCTTGAGTTATAGTCCCCTAACAATTTGAATCATGGTATAATTGCAGAGGGGTGGGAGCCTATCGGTTCAGCGTTATAGTCCCCTAACAATTTGAATCATGGTATAATCCTGAGATACTCCAAAGGAAGCGTCTCCAGGTTATAGTCCCCTAACAATTTGAATCATGGTATAATAGAAGAGAGAGACAACGTATTAAAAAACAAGTTATAGTCCCCTAACAATTTGAATCATGGTATAATCGTCAATGACGATGTATTCAGCCTTGTCCAGTTATAGTCCCCTAACAATTTGAATCATGGTATAATTCAACAATACGCTTAGTGCCATCATCTACGTTATAGTCCCCTAACAATTTGAATCATGGTATAATAAGACTTATGGTAGGCATAATCAGCGAATCGTTATAGTCCCCTAACAATTTGAATCATGGTATAATACTGACTTACTTTACTTACAAAATTTCCCCTGTTAAGGGGTCTTTTTGTTTAGTGCTTATTTTTAGAAAAATGCTAATTGCTGAGGAGTGTTTTTTAGTTCCTGAGTAGTTTTCTCGCCACTAACAACATACATATCAGTGAACTGGTGTTCGGTTAGCATGAGCATGCGAATAGAGCCAGTGTCTGGCGCTGCCTTTTTGATACGGTTTAAATGAGTGTAGGCATTATCGCGATCTGGGCATAATCGCGTATAAACAGAATATTGCAACATTTCGAAACCGTCATCCAGCAAAAATTTGCGAAAATTGGTTGCTAATTTCCGTTCCTTTTTGGTGACCACGGGAAGGTCAAAAATTATCATAGCACGCATAAAACGATATGGTATCATAAAATTTAGATATTTATTGATGGTAGTTCGAAGAGCTCCGCGTCATCTTGATTGATAGCGTTTAGAAAACTCTCAACCACGAGATCGGTCAGATGTTTGATTGTGTATTTGTTGTCAAACATTATACCATACTGGTTCATAATATCAATAAGGAGATGGCGATCTTGTTTATTAAGGCTTGCATCATATTCATCGTCAATATGTTGAGACGCGATTTTTGTTAGAACATAGTCGTCGACAAGTGGCCGAAAGCTTTCAATTAGATCATCGACGAGATTATATTGATTGAGTTCGGAATGGTGATTGATGCCAATTTCGGTAATTAAACCGCGAGCAGCGATAGCTTGGGCGAGTGAACTGCGCACAATAGCATAGCCGTAATTTAGAGCGGAATTATACCACATTGGTTGACGCCGTGTTGCGTCGCCGAGTAGAGCATTAAAATAGATGCGCGCGGCTTGTGATTCGTTATTGCTAACGTCGCCAGAGCGAACAGTTGAGGCAAGATGTTCCAGCTTAAGCACTGCGTCATTAAAGTGATTTTGTTTTAAGACGGTGGCTTGGTTTTTGATTTTTTGAATGATGTTTTTGCGCCAAAGTTGTTTGCGTAGAGCTTCGCCCATGCCGAGCTGCTGACGAGCATTTTTCGCACCGCGCGAAGACTGAGCGTGCGGGAGGATAATGGTTGCGGGTAAATGTTTTTCGTCGCAGATGAGAGTGCTGACTTTAAAGTTGGTGAGTGCAGCTAGAATGTTGGCAGTCATGATAATTTCGCGATGGTCGATGATGAGGCTGTCGATATCTTCGAGTGGCAGTGCGACTTCTGCGTCTTGCTTAATGACCAACTTGTTGTCTTTTAAGCTGAGTTTTGCGGGGTTTTCGATTGTGATGATTCGCCAGGCCATTTATTCAAACTCGTAATTATCGCCGAGAACGGAAATGTTCAAGACTTTTAATTCGGTTGCTTCGCCGATAGAACAATGGATTAGATCTAAGTCGGCTTTAGAAGTTTGGCTATGATGGATTAGGCTGAATGTCCCATTTGCAACGCCATATTTTACATAATAGCCTTCCGTAACATGATCTGGATAAGTAATTTTTAGATAATCATTAGGGAAAATTTGTGCAATGAGCTCAAAACCATTTTCTGGCGTTGCCATGGTGAGACCGTTTTTATTGCGTAGTCTATTGAATTCGATTTTCTCTTCTTTGCTGCGGCCTTTTGGAGTTGGGAGGATGGGGATATCCTTTTTGTTTATACTATGAAGATAAAGCGGAGCGGCGAAGAGTTTATAATTCCCCGTGCTGTCTTGGCGACGATAAATATTGAGACAAACAGTTTTGCCATTGTCGGCAAATTGAGTGCCGTGATTGAGGTAAGTGCCAGAAGTGTTGGGTTTTTCTCGTAGATTTTGATTGTACTAACTGGTGAAAGTGGGCGACCGTTTTTATCAAAACGTTTGTTATTTTTATAGATAGGTTCGTCGAAGGCTTTTTCGCCCTTTTCGTCGAGCATTTTTTTGAGTTGTTGATATAAGACTCGGTCGCTTTCAACCAAAACTGAATTTTCGAGCCAACTTTTGGCGGGGTTTTTGAGATAATTTTTAGCAAATTCTTTGTCGAGCGGTTTACGACTGAGCCGTAAAGCTCCGTCTTTAGCTTTTGGACTGCGGAAGGTTTCTTCGTGGGCTGGACCTTTTGCGACGCGTTTTGGCATGCGGGAGACAAAGAGTGGATGGATTTTCTGGAGGAATTTTTCATCGTAACTATCAAATTGGCGAAATTTATCACGAAAATCGGAGAGCTTTTCGATAGTGGTGGCGTCGTATGACATGCTGCTGCGAATACGTACTTCTTGGGCAAAATTTTCCCAGGGTGGAAGCATTGTGCGTTGTGCAGCGTAATCGCCTTGGGTGATTTGAAAACTGCTGCCGTCTTCATTTGCGATTGTAATGGTTTGATGTTTGGCGCCAAGTTCTTTGTATTTATGCCAGGTGGAAATTTTTTGAATTTGGGCTTGCGAAGTGGTGGCGATGATGCAGGCGTCGACGGCGTGATGACAGTTATTCAATTCGCGATCTTTGCTGCCGATGCCATAGATTTTGCGCAGATAGTTAGTGATAAAACCAGTTGGTGCGAGTACCTTTTGTTTCCCTTTCGTTGAATCGTCAAACTGAAGATTTTGCTTGATGTAACGCGTCATAAACTTGGAGATGTACTTCGTATCGTTGAGTGCGCGCTCATTCCAACCTTCTTTGGGCGGTTTCTCGCAGAGAATGCGGTTATGTTTTTGAAATGAAATTTTTGGATCGCTCGAGAGTGTTGCGATTAACTTCCAACGTGCCTGATCTTTTCCCCAAACGTCGAATGGGATGTGATTTTTCTTTTCTTGATTACATTTTGCACAGACTAAGGCTTTGTTATGAATACTATCATTGCCGCAAATACTGAATGGGATGATGTGATCAATTTCGGCGAGCTTATCGTCGGTGAAAATATCGAGGCTAATTGGCGACCCACAATATAAACATTTACCGTTTTGTTGCTCGCGTAATTTGTATTTGATAATTTGTTGGCCACCAGGATTTGCAAGTCCGAGTTCTTCGAGTTTGGTTTTGATAGATTGATTGTACTCGGCGTTGTCTTTTTGTTCTTTTTCGATCTTTTTGCGGTCTTGAAAACTTTTTGCTAGATCGGTAGCACATTCGATTTTGATTTGGTGTGGAACGCCGTATTTTTTAATGATGGCGTTAATGACCTTACGAGTCTGAGAAACGGCGCGTTTAACGACGGGGTTAGTAAGTTGATGAAGCTGATCTTCAGATAACGGTGGCAACTGTTGCCTATCGCCAGAAAGCTTTTCTGAGAAGCGCCCTGGGTAAGCTAGCTCGACGGCTTTGTCATAAGTTTTTCCGGTGAGTAGATGGGGTGTGAGCTTGCGGAGAGCAGTGATTGATAGGTGGCAAAAGCCAGAAACCACGATCGTCATGAGTTGAGATTTTGTTTCTGGGCTGAGATTAATTTTGGCAAAGGCTTTTTCAAGCGATTCGTCATCTTTGTTAAGAGTCAGAATTTCGCCAATTTGATCAAAAAGTTTGGTATCATTTTCGATTTTTTGCCAATCTTCGGGTAAATTCTTAAGAGCAGTTTTGACCAGATGGTAAAATTTGAGGCCGTTAAATTTGTTTGCTTCACCTTTTTCTTCTTTGCCGCGGATATGATCAAAATGAAACGAATTGTCTTTTGTGTAACCTAAAGCTTTTCTGATCGTGGCATAGCTTGGGTCTTTGGTTTCTTTACACTGTTGAATGCATTGGCTGATTTGCTCGGGAGTTAATTTCTGACCGTCGTTATATTCTAGATGGGCGAGGTTTTGGGCGAGACGGAAAAGATCGAAAGAATAGCTAGCTTTTGGTGCACGAGGTTTAGGCTCGAACTCACAGTATCCACGCATTTTTTGGATAAGAACTTCATCCATGAAAGGACGTTGATAGAATAAACCAGATTTGCCTTTGGTTGTGGTATTGTTGGGATTTGCGTATAGCAGTTCGTTAATCCAGGTTTCTGGCCAATTTTGAGCTTGGAGGATAGCCAAGATCTCGGTTTCAAAATCGGCACGAATAAAGGAATTCTCGTAGCTACTAGCTTTGTTGCGTTTATGCTGGGCGAACTTTTCTTCTTCAAGGAGTGTATTTGCTACCGAGCTATGGTGTTTGGCTAAAAGAGGCTGATTAGATTTGATGGCACTAAGGACTCTGCCGCTTTCTTTGTCTTTTTCTTCTACTTTTTTTGCGGTTGCTTTTGTAGCCACGACGTTTAGCGATGTGATATAAAGCAATAAAGAGCTCGTCATTTTTGACGTGCTCTTGGATGGCTTTGCTGCGAATAAAATAAGGATCTTTATGATCTGTATGATTTTTATCATAGGTAAGTAAGGTGGTGATTTGGTCGGCAGAAAGTAATTCGTGCTCGACAAAGAAACGTTTTAGATAGTTTAGACGCTCACGACGGCGTTTTAATCGCCGACGGGCTGAGCGGGCATCGCGGCGGGGTTTTGCGAGTGACTCACCGCTTTTGGGATTTTCTGGACGTTCAAAAATGCGTACGCCGAGATCCTCGATGCGTTGTTTGTCTTCATCGATTACTGCCCAGCCGATGCTGGTAGTGCCGATATCTAAACCCAGAGAGTATTTCATGTTCATATTATAATACTTTATTTTGAAAATATCAATATTTTTAAGAAAACAGTTATAGCGCTCCGAAGAGCGCCTTTACTGTGCAGAATCTCTAATAGATAAGATTCCTTATTATAGAGACCTAACAATTTGAATCATGGCACAAATCTTACTTAAGGACATATGCCTTGTTTATAGAATAGCAATATGAACCGATAAAGTCAATATTGGATTACTCTACTTTTTCCGTCTGAAGATTTTTGGTAGATCAAAGATGAATGTCGCGAGGGCGGCAATGGCGATGCAGATTAGTAATGTGGAAAAGTCAATGGGTGTGGTACCAACGATGCGATTAAGTGGCGGTAGGTAGATGATGGCGAGCAACATGAGGAGAATGATTGTGTTGATAAGGACGATGATTTTGTCTTTGAGGTCGGTGAGGAGGTTTTTCAGGGCAAGGTCGCTGGATTGTAGAACGTAAACGATGAAAATATTGGCAAAGACGAGAGTAGTAAAAGCGACGGTAACGGCGAAGGGTTGACTATGCCCAGTTTGGAGGAGGTAATAATAACTTAGGAAAGTGGCGAGAAAGATTGAAATGCCGGCCAGAACGCTTTGTGTTACTGTGCGAAAGTTGAGGAGAGGGGCGTTGATTTTGCGTGGTTGTTCGGACATGACGCTCTGATCGGGTTTGAGGCGCTGGAAGATAATTGAGGAAGTGGGGTCGATAATAAGTTCGAGTAAGACGATGTGAACGGGGAGCAGGAGCAGAGGCAGACCAAAAAGCGGGACAAAAAGTGAGGCGAGAATGATTGGAATATGGATGACTAGGATATAGGAAATGGCTTTTTTGATGTTGGCGTAAATTGTGCGACCGTTGGCGATGGCATCGATGATGGTGTTGAAATTGTCGTCGAGCAGGATTAGGTCGGAAGCTTCCTTGGCGACATTAGTGCCGCGCTCACCCATGGCGATGCCGATTTCGGCTTTTTTGAGCGCCGGGGCGTCATTGACGCCGTCGCCGGTCATTGCTACTACTTCGTGACTATGTTGCAGAGCTTTGACAATGCGCATTTTGTGATTTGGATAGACGCGAGCGAAAATATTAGTGGTCTTGACACGCTTCTCGAGTTCTTGGTCATTCATGTTCTCGAGTTCAGCGCCAGTGATGACTTCGCTACAATTGTTGAGACCGATTTGGCTGGCGATGCCTTCGGCAGTTTGGCCGTTGTCGCCGGTAATCATGATGATACGGATGCCAGCATTATGACAAGTTTTGACGGATTCTTTTACGCCGACGCGGGGTGGGTCGACCAGGGCGATTAAACCGACAAATTCGAGCGGGTTTTCGGAAAGCTTGTCCGGGATGTTGGTGATTTTTGAGTGTTTAGCAACAGCAAGTACGCGATAACCGGATTTGCTGAAAGTTTCGATTTGGGACAAGATTTTATTCTCTGTAGATTTGTCAAGTTTGCAGAGTGGCAGAATGCTTTCGTAGGCACCTTTGACGCAGAGAATTTGCGCATTGTCAATTTGCCAAACTTGGCCCATCATTTTTTCGGTATTATTAAAGATGTATTCATGGACTAAATTATGGTCGTAAACAGTTGGTTTAATTCCCTGCTGAAAGGCGTACTTTTGGATGGCGATTTCCATTGGATCATAAGGGTTTTCCGGGCAAGCGAGGGCGGAGATGCGAGCAAGATCCTCGCTAGTCGCAAAAGTGTCTTGGACGGTCATTTTATTTTCGGTAATAGTACCAGTTTTGTCGGTGCACAGGACGGTAATGGCGCCAAGGGTTTCAACGGCTTTCATATTGCGCGTGAGGGCGTTGTGTTGCGCAAGTTTCCAAGCGCCCATGGCTAGGAAAACTGTGAGAACAACGGGGATTTCTTCGGGGATGGTGGCCATAGCAATGGTGATACCGGAGAGGATAGATTGGATAAGACGATCTCTGAGGTCAAGGTGGGCGTTGTAGAAGAAATTAACTAGAGTGACGATGAGACAAAAAGTCAGGCTGATGACCGTAAAAATGATAATGAGCTTGCGGATTTGTTTTTCAAGTGGGGTTTTGGTCTTTTTGATGGAGCCGAGGGCTTTGCCAATTTTGCCATATTCAGTTTGGGCACCGACGGCGGTAATTTCGATTGTGGCGGAACCGTTAGTAACGTCACAGCCGGCATAGCACATGTCGAGCCGAAAATGATGTTCGGAGTTTTCAGTAGTTTTCGATTCGTTGGTGGATTTTTTGTAGACGACGGCAGATTCGCCAGTAAGGGCGGATTCGTTGACGCCGAAGCCTTGGGCGGTGAGAATTTTGCCATCAGCTGGAATTTTGTCACCTTCTTCGAGCAAGACAATATCGCTGACAACTAATTCTCGACTGTCAATAAGTTGGACTTTTTGATTACGGATGACGCGGATATTGATGGCGGACAGTGTATTGAGCTCTTCGAGCGCTTTGTCGGTCTTTTGGGACTGGGCAAATTCAATCCCACTAACGAATAGTACGCAGGCGAGCATGATGATTCCGTCGGTAACTTCACCAAGGATGAAATAGATACTAGCGGTGGCGAGCAGAAGGATAAACATTGGCTCGGCCAAGGTATGGAGTAGTTTTTGCAGAAGGCTGGGTTTTTTGACTTGTTCGAGCTGGTTGGCACCAAATTGCGCGCGGGAAGCGATGACTTCTTCGCTGGTGAGGCCTTTGAATCCAACGGGCGAATTTGGCGTAGAATTTTGAGTTTTGGTGTTGGTCAGTTGTTTTGTTGGCATAATTATTATTGTAACATAGAATGAAAAAATGGTAGATAGAACGACGCCGGAATATAAAGACTATGTTTTAGAACGGCTGGAGGTGTTAGACGAAATAACTTGTCGGCCGATGATGGGCGAATATTTGTTGTATTATCAAGGTTTGCTTTTCGGTGGGATTTATAATAATCGAGTACTGGTTAAAATTGTAAGTACGAACGAGAAGCATCATTTGCCGGAGGAAATTCCTTATAAGGGTGCGAAACCAATGTATCAGATTGAAAATTTGGAAGACCGGGAGCAGATACGGGAGATTATTTTGGATACTTGCGAAGGCTTGCCTAGGAAAAAGTGATTTTAGTATTGGCTGACGATTCCTAGTGGTGCGGTTATGCCGTTTTTCGCATGGTCGATTGACTCGAGGATTAAGGGGATATTGCGGAGTTGATCTTTCATGACGAGGATTTCGTCGTAAGAAAACCAACGAACGTCGAGAATTTCTTGTTGGTTGAAACTGATGTTTTCGTGTATTAAGTTGCCAGAGAAAATAACTGAGACAAAAACTTCGTTTGACAATACACGGTTGCCGATTTGGCAAATGTTGACTAATTCTACTTCACAACCAGTTTCTTCTTTGGCTTCGCGTTTGGCGCCGGCGAAAATTGTTTCGTTAGGATCGAGGTGTCCGGCTGGTAGGTTCCATTTTCCTCGGCAGCTAGCTTTAGCTTCTTGGACTAGGAGATATTTATCATCTTTTTTAATAACGACGCCCACGATAACGTTTGTGCTAGAATTCATAGGCTACTAGCACCTTTCCGTCAGAATCACGAATCTCAGCTTGATTGTATGCCACGATGCAGATGTGATTGTTTGCGGCCAGTTGTTTGGCAACCGATTTTTGTGCTTGGGTTAGGATGTAAATTTTGTTGTCGAACAAGATTGGATCGCCGAATGGGCGACAACTAACACTTTCGCCATTTCTAGTAGCGAGAAAGTTGACGTCGAGCCTTTTGAGATATTTAAATACTTCTTCCATGGGGCTATTATAGCACTATTCCCAAGTCACGGTGCCGTATTCAGGTACGGCGGTGATCCAGAGCTGACCGGGAGTAAATTTGATTTCGGTGCCATCATTATCCTGGAAGATGATTTGGCTGTCTTGAGAAGATTTGGTCCAAGTCCCCTCGATTACTTCGCCGTTTTGGAAGATGTAGGCAGCACCGCTACCGAGAGTTTTGATGTCTTCATGATAGTTATCAGCCATTTTTCCTTCGCGGACAACCATGGCGGCGATGGCTTTGGGTGCGACTTGTACGAGGTCACCACAGGCAGTTGTGGTTTGGGGTTCGCTAAGGCCGGATGGACAATCATAGACGAGATGTGTTTCACCATTAGCATAGGAACGGGGATAAGTGTTGGTCTCGGCATCGTAACTATAAACAACGTTGAACATTTTGATATTGCCGAGGTTGAGTTGGACTTTGTTTGCTGCTTGATAAGCGGGCTCTTTGGTTACTTCAACTTCGCTTTCAGTGCAGTTTTCGCCTTCACACTCGGTTTTGTCAAGTGTTTCGGTAACAGTTTTACGATCGCGGAGTAGCTTGTCGATTTCGTCAGGTGTGAAGCGTGGGAAGGCGGAAACCTCGGAGATATTGTAGCCGTTCGCGGAATTAAATTCGGCAACTTTGGCGGGTGAAGTGAAAAGGTTGTTCCAGCCACGACCACTACCTTGTTCGCGCCACATATAAGTCAGATTTTCGTTAAGGTCGCGTTGTCCGCCAGCTTTCAGGGCACGATTAGCTTCGTCGGAACCGCCAGCATGGACGATCGTACAATCGAATGGTGTATCCCAGTCGAGATAATACGGGCGCAGTGAGCGAACTGGACCGATAGCGCTCGTGTCGGTGTTTTGGAAGACGGCGGCGAAGCGAGTAATATTGGCTTCGGCGATTGCTTCAAAGACGACGCCGGCGTGCGTGAGACCAGCTTGAGGGCGCCCGCCGTCGTTGCCGTTAGGGATTTGAACGCAAAAAGTAGGACTGGAGTTGAGTGCCTCATCGCTGATTTCTTCGCCGGTGAGGACGCTATAAATGGGGTCGGGGAATTCGGTGCGAGCGAAGTCTTTCTCTTCGACTTTTTGAAGGATTTTGTAAACTAGAATACCAAAAGCGATGGCTAGCAACACGACAATTGCGATTAGTATGCCGAGGAGAATCTTCTGTTTTTTCGTGCGAGGCTGCTTGGGCGATTTGGATTTCTTGCTAGCTTTAGCGGATTTTCGACGCTTGGATTTTTTGGCTGGTTGAGACTTCTTTTGTGCGTCGGCGGACGTTGGTTCATCAACTTCGGTGATGGTTTCAACTTCAGTTTCGCTGATAGTAGTTGATTTTGGGTTATTGGTTTCGGAAGCTAAAAGTTCGTCCTCATCAATCACGATGCGATTTGACGTTGGATTTTTTGCAGTGCCGCTGGCGCGACTAGGAGCTTTCCTTGGGCTCATAGAATTTCCTCGCTTATTTTATACTATTTTAGCATAAGTTGAATGAGAAAAGTAGCTAAAAACGGTATGACTAATTATATATATATATATAATTAGTCGTTTTCGATGGCGGAAATGACACGATGCAGACGCGCAAGCGTGAGATCTTTGCCGAGGACGTTCATGGTAAGATTGAGCGCGGGGCTAAAGGGAGCAAAAGAAAGCGCAATACGGATGAGTGAGAAGAGTTCGGCGGGTTTTTTACCTAGCGTAGTTAGGAGTTCGTTGAGGCTGGTTTGAAGGCTTTCGGGATCCCAGGGGGTCTTCTCAAGCGTAGTGACGGTGGTTTGGAACATTTCGCCGAGTTCTTCTTCGGAGAATTTTTTCAGGAACTTGTTTTGGTAGATTAAGTTAAGATCAATCTCGGGATCGGTAAAGAAATAAGTAGTCATCTCATGCAGATCAGAGAGGGTCTTTAGGCGGTCGTAAATGATGCTGAGAACTTGCTGGCGATAATCATCGGGATAAGGTTTGGCGGCGTCTGGCCAAAAAGCGACTGTACGATTATATAGAGCGTCAATTCCCTCTTCATCGGCGATTTGACGAATCCATTGACCGTTCAACCAGAGCAACTTTGTTTCATCGTAGCGGGCGCCGGAATTTTGGATGCGATCGAGCGAGAAACGTTTAATAAGTTCGGATTTGTGATAAATTTCTTGTTCAGTGCCGTCATTCCAGCCCAGGCAAGCGAGATAATTGAGCATAGCTTCGGGCAAGATGCCGTCTTCGCGATATTCGGTGACGGATTTGGCGCCGTCGCGTTTGCCAAGTTTTTTATTGCCAGTGGGTGCGAGGATATGAGGTAAAGAAACTAATTTTGGACAGTTGAGTCCGAGTGCTTCGTAGAGCGCGAGATAGTTGGGCGTACTAGAAAGATATTCGACGCCACGCATGACGTAATCAACGCCCATTTCAGCGTCGTCGACAAGATGAGCGAAGTTATAAGTTGGGAAGCCGTCAGCCTTGATAAGGATGATGTCGTCTTGAACTTCGGGACCAGCGTCAAGATCACCCATAACTTCATCATGCCAATGGCGCGGTTTGGGATCGGCTTTGAAGCGGAGTGGTAGACCTTCATGCCATGCTGGAGGATTTTCGGGGCGAAAATTGCGGTAAAGAAATGGAATTTTTTCTTTCTGGCATTTTTCACGGTATTGTTGAATGGTGGCTGGATCAGTATCGTCAGCATAAGCACGTCCGGTAGTAATTAATTTCTGGGCCCAAGCTTGGTAGATAGCTTTGCGTTCGCTTTGGAAGTAGGGTGCGTCTGGACCACCAACGATTGGGCCTTCGTCCCAATCAAGGCCGAGCCAACGTAAAGTGTCTTCAATTAATTCAGTGGCACCTTCAACGAAACGCGTACGGTCGGTGTCTTCGATGCGCAAAATAAACTGTCCGCCGAGTTTTTTGGCGAGTAGATATGGGTAGATGGCGCTGCGAACGTTGCCAATATGAATATAGCCGGTGGGGCTGGGGGCAAAACGAGTTTTCATGCTTTTATTATATCATAGATATAATAAAAGCATGCTGCGGCTCACATCGGCTACATCGATGTGACGATGTTGCGGAGTTGTTTTTTGGTGAGTTCGTTGCCGGAGGAGGTAATTTTGTAAAGAATGCCGCCGTTGACCCAGGCTGCATCGGAGTTGGAAAGAAAAATTGTGATGCCCTGTTCGTGAGTGGTGGTGAAATTTTCACCCCAAGTTGGCTCGACGTAGTTACGTTGGAGGGCGGAGCTGTCCCAGGAAGACTTTTCTTCGACGAGAGTGAAGGAACTGCCGTTTGGTCCGTTGAAGCGCATGGTGAGGCGGCCATTTTCGGAAGAAATGTCACCGAGTGAATAATCGCGCGGAATGTAGGATGGATAGGAGGCATCGATGCCGGTTTGCATGGCAGCAACTTGGACGGAAATGTCGGGAATGTTAGTGCCGACAAAATAGATAATTGCAGCGATGCAGGCACCAGCGCAGCCTAAGGCTAGAGCGAAACGAGCGAAGCCACCTTTTTTGCGGATTTTTTTGGAATGAGATTTTTTGGACTTAGCGTTAGGCTTTTTCTCGTCCATAGTGGCGACGGAACGCAGGGCTTGTTCGAGTGCGCGATTGTCTGGGGTTGGGCGGTTAGCAGGAGATTTTTTGACAGCTGTGGCGCGGCTAGAAGCAGGGCGACGAGTTTTACTGGTGGAAGTTGTCGTACTAGATGGTAAACGATTGATGCTGGCGACCTTGGGGCTGCGCGAAAGTGTGGGGCGATTCAGGCTCGAACTGTTGGCAGACATAACATGATGAACGGTAGGATTAGTACGATTTAAACGGGTGGAACTTTGAGCAATACGGGGGGAGCGGTTAACAGAAAGGGCAACTTTGTTCTCAGCTTCTTCTTTGGCTTTAGTGGATTTGAGCGCGACATTAGCGAATTTTTCGATTGTGTTGCCAAGCTCGGCCATTTCGGGAGAGTTGTCCGATTTAATACTGTTTGCGAAAGCTTTGAGCGAAGCCATTTGGTCGCTAACTTCGGCTGACTCGGTAGCAATACGAATAGAAGCGAGCGCGTCAGAAGTGGCTCTCGAAATCATGTCGATTGGCTCTGGGCTAGTCGTAGTATAATCATTTGTCGTATATTCAGCCGTTTCGCTGACGGTTGGTTCTGTTGGAGCGCAAATGTTTTTGTCGGATTGTGGAGTTTCGGAAAAATTGGAGGCAAGGTCTTGTATCATACTATGTTTCATCGCTTCAAGAGTATACATACTAACTGGTTCAGAAGAGCTAGACATAGTGCATTCGTTGTCCGCGGTTGAGCTATTGGTTGATTCTGCGAAGTTGTCGGGGTTGCTATGTAAAGCTTCGGGCATGGTTGGACTTTCGGTCATTATAGACTCATCGACAGGCGCCGTGGTCGCTTCATCCATTGTTTCGGCGACTTCAAGATTGAGCGCGATGGCATCTTCGGTGAGATATTCTTCAGTTGCATCACCTAAATCTTCGGTTGGAGCCTCCACTTCGGCATGGATGTTTTCGCGAAGTTGAGCAACTTCGAGGTCAGTAGAGTGAACACCTAGGTTGATAAGGCGTGATGGTGCGACTGAATCAGAATGCGCGCGACTTGCGGAACTATATTTCCCGGCGTTAGTAGTAGCTGGACGTTTCACATAGCGTCGATCAAGAATAGTGGACGACTGCAGAATGCGGTGCGCCGCTGAGCTATCCAAATGACCTGAGCCTGGTTGAATTTTGTCCATTAAGTAAATAACTCCTCGCTTTTGTGCTTATACCTATTATAACTGCAAGCGGAATAAAAAAGCAAGACCGATTTTATGGATGGATGCTTTTTTTAAAGGGGGCTTTGATATATAATATGTGTTATGAGTGTGATTGAAGACAAAAAACGCCGACAAATGCTAAAAGTGATTTTGGCGGAGGCTGTGATGTTGGTTTCGGTTGTGGCGATTGTAGTGGTGGCAACTTTGGCGGCGATGGGTTTTTTTGTGGGAAGTGACGGAAGTATTGAACAATCGGGTCTAGTACAAATTCACTCGATGCCAACTGGAGCTAGTGTAACGATTGATGGCGGGGTTTTGTTTGCGCGAACGAATCTTTCGCGCACGGTAGCGGAAGGTGAACATGTGGTAAAAATTGCGCGCGATGGCTATGACGAATGGGATAAGACGATCAAAATGCGGCCGGGGATTTTATTGAGATTATATTATCCGCGGCTTTTCTTGTTGAATCGTCAGCAGGAAAATGTGCAGGAGCTGGGTCAGGATTTGGCCTTTTATGCGCCGTCAGAGGATCGTACGAGCATTCTTTACGCAGAGGAGCGATCAACGCTTTGGCAGTGGCTAGATGTGAAAGGCGATGAAGTACGCAGGACGGAACTTGATATGGCTAATATTTTGCCAGGTGTGAAGGAAAATGAGTTTTTTGGTAGAGTGGAAGAAGTGAAGTGGAGCGCGAACGGTGATCATGTGATTACAAAAGTATCATATGAGGGAGTGGTAGAGTGGATTTCAGTTAATTTGCGTGATTTAAAAAATAGCTTGAATCTTACGCGGACTTTTGGAATGGATTTTAGTCAGGTTGAAATGGCAGATGGTTCTGCGGGCAAGATTTTCGTACTTGAGAACCAGCATTTGAGGCGGATTAATACGGGAGATCAAGAAATCTCACGGGTTTTATTAGAAGATATTGCGAGTTTTATGAATGAAGGCGGTAATATTATTTATAGCACAGTGAAAAAAGAAGGAGTGGAGGGTGATTCGGCGTTGCGAAAAATTGGGGTGTATCGTGACGGCGAAAAAGGTAGCACAACGCTAACATCTGTGCCGGGGGAGTCAAAAATACGTGTGGCAATTGCAAATTATTATGGCGAGGTGTACTTAGGATATACAGTGGACGACCAGTTCTATATTTGTTATGGCAATTTACCAACTTATAACGAAAATGAGGCGGATTTTTCGGGTTTGAAAGAACTATTAGGCGGTGAAAAACTGGCAATGAAACCAGAAAGCTTGTCGGTGAGTCCCGGAGATGGATATTTTGTGGCTAAGAATGGTAAATACTTTGCAGTCGTGGGCTTTGAGACGACGGAGTTGTATCAATACGAGGCTTTGTCGTCGACTTTGAAATGGCTGGATGACGATATGTTTTATACTACGCAGGATGAGGGTTTGACGGTTTGGGATTTTGATAATACGAATCGGCGTGAGTTAGTGCGGCTGGAGAGTAAGATTGGTGAGCGGAAGGAAATGCCGGAACTTGGAGAGAATAACGTCGATATGCAAGCGATGACCGTGACGAAAATGCCGGTGATGAACTACGACGTAACAGTGGCAAATAATAACAAATGGATGTATTACGTCGTTAAGACGAATGAGGGTAGGCTAAATCTGGTACGAGAAAAGATTCGGGATTAATTACCGAAGATACTCTCAAAGAAAGAAGGCGAGTTGGCTGGCATAGCAGTGTCAGCTGGAGTTGGGGCGTCATTGCCGTCGTCGGCAATCGTAGCGTTGTTGTAGCTAGGACTGATTTGCTCTGCGGAGACGAGTAGGCGATAACGTGAAGTGCCGAGTGGCGTGCAGGTAATGAGGGTGAGGATTGGTTTGTCGGTGTCATAGATTAAGGCAGCGACATCAGTAGGTTCAACGGTTTTGTCGCCGGTAACTTGGTAAGTATAGCGTATGGATTCGTAGTTGACATAGATAAGGTCGCCAGGGATGAGGCGCTCTAGGCCGGAAAAGATAAATTTGTATTGGTTATTGCTATAAATATCGCCGGCAGAGTGGCCAGAAATTACGAGGTTGCCAATTTGGCCAGGTAGTGCGTTGGCGCCGGGTATGGAAAATTGGGCGACGCCATGGTTCATGGCTTCCATGACATCATCAGGGTGAATAGAAAAAGCCACCGGAACGTCGATATTGAGCTTAGGGATTATGAGGCGTGGCTCGGGCGAAACGTTTTGGGAGATCGTGGGGTCGACGGCGGTCAGACTGTTTGATTCCCCGCCATCGGGCACGATATAAGCCATGATTGGGGCGAAGATGAGGCGGTTGTATTGTAGGAAAAGGCCAGTTAAAATGATAAACAAAACAATCAGAGCGGGAATGGCGCGGCGGAGGTTGCGGGCTTTGCGGAGTTTTCCGCTGGCAGCGCGTTCGTTCTTCATTTTTTCGGTGGCAAGATAAGTCTGGGCGGCTTTGGAATAGTAATCGCTATAATAGTTTTTATAATAATCCTGCCAGGCGGAGTGGTATTTTTTCCATTCTTCGTTAGTAGTGGTGGTATTGATAGGCGCATCTTTAAAATTGCCAGTTGTGGTAGGATTGGGATCATATGGCTGATTTGCATAGGAAGTTGAAGAGTTATAGTTTTGTGCAGCATAGTAATTTGAAGCTTGAGACGGGGTGGATTGTTGATTGAAATAACCTGGTTCATTACCGTGGCTTCGCTGAAGATAATTGGAATTTTGGCTGTGATTTTGTTCGTAGCGATTAGGGCTGGCAGGAATTTTGCGGAGATTCTGAACGGTTGAGGAATAAGCCGCCAGCACACGTCGGCGCGCAATCTCGGCTGCCGTACGGCGTTGACGCTCTGAAGATGATAGCCCACCAGTATCTTGATCCATATAGAGTATATTATACATGGTTTTGGTTAAAATGGGAACTTTAGTGTGGGTGAGATTTTCGTAAAAAACTGAAAAGATGTGTTATAATGTAGATAGTTAAAAATTTATGGGCGAATGGCGGAACTGGTAGACGCGCTAGACTCAAAATCTTGTCCTCTCACGAGGGTGAGGGTTCGATTCCCTCTTCGCCCACCAACAATGTTAATAAATATACTTGCGTATTAGTCAAAGAAGCGTTTTAGCTTTTATTTTTTTTGCTTTGAATAACTTTTAGGGGTTGGGTTCTTTGTTTGGCGTCGCTTGTTAGCTCGGGTTTCTTTAATATAGCCCCAGATTGAAGCGATGAAAATGCCAGTTTCACAGAGAATGCCGAAAATTGAGCCGATGAAGATGTTATAAGTTGCCCAGCAAAAGGCGACAGGAATGCCGAGAAGTTTGTAAGTTTTGGTACTTTTTTGCCAGATGGAAATCTCGTAGAGTGTAGTGGCGATGGTAGATAAGAGACTGAACGGTCCGTCGTTAGTAAAGATGGTAACAATGCCGATACTGACTAAAATGACAGTGATTGCAATGTAGTCACGGAGGAAATATTTTTTCAGGTCGCGCTTTTTGCGGACATTTTCATCCCAGAGATAATAGAAATTAGCCAGGAGAATAATGATTGAGAGAGCGATGCCAAGACCAGCATCGAGCAAAATAAGAGCGATAATACCGGAGATCATAGAGAAAATGTCAAGGATGACGACAAGCTTGCGGTTTTTGGCGAAATATGACCAACCGAGTAGGGCGTATTCAATAACGGTGAAGACTTGTGACCAAATATAAACGATACTCATAAGCTTAATTATAACGTAGATTTTGATTAGTTTGAAAAATTATACGCCGTGTTTGCTTTTGCAAATTGTGAGGGCGGTGCGGATGCGCGTAATCTCCTCCTCAAAAAGCTCACCGTTGTCACCATTGATGAATTTTTCGAGTTCATCGAGAAAGTCAGCTTCGAGCATCGGGTCAACGATCTTGGAGCTGGACTCTTCTAGCCTCAACCTGGCCTCGCGATAAGTCAGCAAATCGGGGTCTTCGAGATAAGCACATTGTGAAATAATTTGGCGCTGATCGGAGGTGAGCTCGCGAGTTTCTTTGAGCAGCCATTCGTCGAGTAGAGTTATGTAGCGAGAGCCTTGTTTTTCAATATTTTCAGTTTGGCGTAGTGTAATGGTTTTGATGAGCCAAGCAACGGCAGCAATTAGCAAAACAGAGATTAGGATAATACCGAGATAGTTGAGTAAATTAGCGGCTTGATGCTGGTCTTCGGAATTTTCCATACGCTTATTATACCAAGGCTTTAAAAAATCTGATAGGTTTAATATCACCATTGAAGTCACATGGCAGAGATGATTAGTTCTCAAAGTCGAAAACTTGGTCGTCAGGGGTGATAATAATTTCTTGATCGAGATTGACCTTTTCGGCCATAGTGGATTCGTGGTCAGCAATAATTTCTTTGTGCCCGACTAGGGCGGCGTAGGGCGAGAATTGAGCGGCGCGAGCGTCGGCACTCATGGGATTGGGGCAAATAGGGCGTTCTTGATTGAGGAGATCGAGGTAGTCTTCGGGCGAACGCTCGGGGATTCTAGGCACGATGCCCTCCAATTTGCCGATGGCGCGATCTTCCGGTGGCACCATCTTCGAAATTAATACCGCGCAAAATGGCGTTCTTCCCGTAGCGATCGCGGATTTTGAGAATAGCTTTTTGGACACGATTTTCTTTGCGTAAACTATTGAGCTCGATATTTCTTTGACGTTCCAGGTCGGCATAGTTAGTAAAAAGGTTAGTTTGTAGAGCGGCGCTGGCTGAGCTATCATGGATAATTTCGCTGTCTACAATATCAAGTAGTTCGTTAGCACAGACGGTAATTTTACGGATAGTGAAATTGGGATTAATATGTTGGTCATAGAAATCCAGAAAACCTTTAGTGATGAGTTTGGTGGAATTAGTTTGGTATTTAAGACGGATTGTACCTTGTAATGGTTTGGGCACGCGACGGCCGTAATGATCGGCAACGATTTTGTCGCGTTTATTAGTGGACGAAGAAGCATCGTAATTAATACTGAGCGTAAGATGGTTAGTGAGATAGTTTTTGCGAACAAGATCGAGCGAGAGACTTTCGGCCATTTCTTGGAGAATGACGCGGGCTTTAGCGGTAGTATATGGGCAGGATAAAACCTGTCCAGAACTGAGACTTTTGAGATTAGGGCGATGGACTTTGATTTGGGCGATTTCGGCGGATTCATAACCCCAAGCATGATCAATAAGTAGTTCGGCATTGACGCCAAAAAGTTGGTAGAGGAACTCAGAATTTTCGATTGAGCAGCGGGCGACGTCGCCCATGGTGAACATATTGTGAGCGGCGAGACGCTTGGCATAGCCGCGACCTACTCGCCAAAAGTCGGTGATTGGCGTGTGGTGCCAAAGCTGGGTGCGAAAAGTTTGTTCGTTTAGGGTGGCGATACGCACGCCAGCAGAATTTGGCTCGGCGTGTTTAGCTAGAATATCCATGGCGACTTTGGCGAGAAAAAGATTATCACCGATGCCGGCAGTGGCAGTGATATTAGTTTGGTGATAAACGTCGCTAATCATCCGGCTAACAAAATCTTCGGGTGTGAGATTTTGGTGCGTGAGATAGCTAGTGAGCTCACAGAAGACTTCATCGATTGAATAAGCAAAAATGTCGTTTGGCGCGAGATGCTGGAGATAAATATTATAAATCCGGGCGCTATAATCGAGATAATATTGCATACGTGGAGTAGCAATAATGAAGTCAAGTGCAAGATTGGGGTTTTTGGCGAGTTCGGTGGCGTCGGTAGATTTGCCCAGGAAAACGCTGAGCGGAGCGCGCTGAAGACGCTCGTAATTAATCTTTTTCACGGCTTGGTTGACTTCAAAAAGCCGGGCGCGACCCGGTAGGCCGTAGGCCTTGAGCGAAGGTGAGATAGCAAGACAAATGGTTTTGTCGGTGCGCGACTCGTCCGCAACCACAAGATGAGTAGTTAGCGGGTCGCGCCCGCGTTCATTGCATTCCACAGAAGCGTAGAAGGACTTGAGATCGATGGCGGCGAAAGTCTTTGTCATATTGTTATGATTATACGATAGTTGGGGCGGTTTGGTTGGTATTCAATTTGATAGTTTTTGGAAGATGTTAGCGCTCGACTTGGCTTTTGATTTCTTGCAACTCAAAACGATATTTTTGACCGAATTTTTTTGCTTTGGCGGGATCTAGGGCTTCGAGGAACATGGCTTTAGGGCGGGCGCAAAGATGAAATTGACCAAATTTGTCACCGTGATAAAGTCCGCGATAAATTACTAACTCTTCACCAGTTTCGCTATGAGTAGCAACATCTTCAACGAGATAAAGATCACCCTTGTAGTGCCTATAAATGCCATGAATAATGAGTTTGTTCATGAGATAATTGTAGCGCAAAACACGGTGAGTTTAGCAACATGAAAGATTGATGGCAATTGTGGTCATGCTCGTGATTGTGATTGAAATGTTTACAATTTTAAGGCGCGTAGGTGGGCTTTATCTTCGTCGGAAATGCGGCGCGATTCGCATGCTTTCTGGATGGCTTTGTTGTGGGCGAAAGTTGAAAGCTGATCATGTGTGAGATAATCAAAAACCTGATTTGGAAACTGAGTGAAGATTTCGGCGATGAGCCAAGCTTCGGCCATTTCGACATAATGAGCGCGACTGGTGAGGCTATCAAGTAGGGCGAAAATATGCGCGAGATATTCAATGCGAATGAAATGATCGAGTATCATGACGATAATAGAGCGCAAAACATATTCTTCGGAACTATTAGTAAATTGCATGAGAAATTGCCAATAAGTATCTAAATCATGATCGGAAATTTTGAAACTGTTACAAAAAGTATCACAAATTGCCCAGTTGTTAATGTAGGGTAAAAACCAAGCAGCATAGTTTAGGCGGTCATCTAAATTCATTGGTGCAGTGGCGATGATTAAGCCGAGAATCATCACTTATTCGTAATAATAAGGTTCGAAACCGTCGAGATATTGCCAATAATTATCAGTTTTGATAATTTCTTTGGCAAGTTTGCGCTGAGTTGGAACGCGCACGCCAAGCAGGTGCTGAGCTTCTGGACAAGTGCGGAGATGAAAATCACGATAGGTTGATTCAGCTAAGTTTTCCAAAGTTTCGCGTAGAAGCTTTGGGGTCATGGGTTGATTGGGGCAGTTGAAGTTGGATGACATTATTTAGTACGGAAATTTTGGAAAATTTCTTTCCAAGTTGGTTTAGTACCATAATGCAAAATGGCGTTGGAATAAATGCGAATTGCAATGTAAGCGACGATCAGGATCGTAATAATAAGAATGGTGATGGAGCCAAAAACTTCGAGTGGTGTAGCGAGCCCCATCATGATACGGAGTGGCATACAGAAGGGTGAAGAAAACGGAAAAATGGCAGCGAAAAGGTTGAGGCTGCTAGTGGGGTCTGTAAGCGTGAAGTAGGCAAAATAGAAGCTGATAACACCAAGTAGAGCAACTGGCGTGTTGGCGGATTGAACGTCTTCGGGTTTACCAACGGTAGAGCCGGTGAGGGCGTAAAGCAGGGCATAGGCAAAATAGCCGAGGATGAAATAGAGGGCGGTAATAATGCCTAGGAAGAGGGTAAGTTTCGAGAGATCGATGATTTGGTTGAGCATTGTCGAATCAAGAAAAGTATGGGCGCTGATCAAGGCAGTTGCAACAAAAAGGACCATTTGTAGCAAGCCGACGATGCCGATGCCGATGGTTTTGCCAAGCACGATGTTGGTTGGGCTGGTGGAAGTGACGAGAGTTTCAACAATCTTAGAAGTTTTTTCGGTAGTGATAGAACTGGAAACTTGGAAAGCACAGAAATAAATCGCATAGAAAAGAATGATTGAAAGCATCATCATGACAAAAACGTTGCCGCTGATTTCGGTTTCGTCGGTTTGAGAAACGGTAATATTGATGGTGGGCGAAATAGACGCGAGCTCTTTGGGTGTAAGATTAAGTTTTTCGATGGCAGCGGTTTGGTAGACTTTTTCGAGAGTGCTTATGATGTCTTGGGGTGGCTGAGCAGCAGTAGCGGCATTTTTAACAAGGTAATTAAACTCGAGGGTATTATCTTGTTCTTGAACAATGATGGCTGAGCTGACTTCACCGTCGATAATTTTTTGTTTAGCGATGTCGGCATTATCGTGCGAGATAATCATTTCGTCACAATTTGGGCAAGTTTCATTCAACTGATCGAGATGTTGTCCGTAAATTTCGTCTGGGTCGGCTATGAGAACTTTATCGTCAAGATTATCGCCGGCAAAGGTTTGTAAAAGATTCGGGACATTGAAGCCTAAAACAATCAATACGAGAATGATTAAGGTAGAAATGCGGAAAGATTTGCGACTTAGCATATCGCGCATAGTGAATCGGGCAATAATAAAAGTTTCTTTCATGATTATTGTTCAACTTTCTCGATAAAAATATCGTTTAGAGTTGGTTTTTGGATGATGAATTCGTTGATGGTAACGTTTTGCTGAATCAGGTCGCGCAAAAGTTGATGAGCGGCAGTTTCGTTGGGAATTCGAACCGTGTATTGGAGATTTTTGTTGAATTCGATTTTGAGTTTGGCGGCATTGAGGAATTTTGTAATATCTTCATCGGCGCTAATAATAAGACGATTGGCAGGGTAGTGTGATTTTATTTCGCGTAGATTTCCTTGTAGGACGGTTTTGCCGCGATTTAGAATCAAAACACTGGTGCAAAATTCTTCAATTACCGACATTTGGTGGGTGGACATAATGATATATTTGCCCTTTTTCGACAGGTCGATAATGACGTTTTTGAGTAGTTCAGTGTTGACTGGATCGAGGCCACTAAAAGGCTCGTCGAGGATGATAAGGTCAGGATCGTGCAAAATGGCAGCGATGAATTGGATTTTTTGTTGGTTGCCTTTGGATAATTTTTCTGCTGGTAGATTGAGATATTCTTCGACTTTGAGGCGTTTGGCCCAATGGTTGATCGATTCGGCAGCAGAAGCTTGGTCCATACCTTTGAGCTTGGCGAAATAAGCTAGCTGGTCGCAAGTTTTGATTTTGGGGTAAATTCCGCGTTCTTCAGGGAGATAACCGAAGTTGACGGATTTGCGGGTGACGGGTTGATTGTTCCAGGTGATTTTGCCTTGGTCTTTGGTGATGATTCCGAGAATCATGCGAATGGTAGTGGTTTTGCCGGCGCCGTTGGTGCCAAGGAGACCGAAAATGGCGGGCTGGTCAAGCGTGAGAGAAAGATCTTGGACGGCTTGATGTCCGGCAAAGTTTTTTGAAACATGTTCGAGGACTAGACTCATATTTCCTTTCGATTAATTATAAACAAACTAGAATTGGAAATAAATTGGGCTATGGGCTATGATTTTCGGGGGAGGTCATAATAGATTCATTATATCATAGCTGATGTATTTAGTCGAGGTTGATACCATGCCGAAGTAATTTATAACCGACGCAGTACAGAATGGCGATTTCTACAGCATAGATAAAAGTCATGTAAGAGAGTATTTTGCTAATAAATCCCCAGCTAAAGAACTCATGCGGATTCTCGACTTGCTCAAAGATCCCCATTTGAATGCTAGTATCAAAGTTTCCCCAGAAAAGCATAATACTAAACATAAATAGAATACTCAGTAAGTAGATACCAAATCCTGCTAAGATGGCGCGTAAAATATGGTGATTTTGAAAACGGTAGCCGATAATAATGCCAACGAAACCACACAGCGTGATGAAGGAGAATTGCGTAAAGACGCCTAGGATATATGCGAGGTAGTATGAGAATGGTGCGTCTTTGACCACGCCAAATGCGCCAGCTAAACCTTGACCGGTAGGGGTGAGATTAAGGAGAGCGCAGGCTAAGCCGGTAACTGCGATGACAGTGACGATGACGACAGCAGCGCTAAAACATTTGCTTACCCAGAGTAGACTACGAGTGACAGGCAGAGTGTGCGTAAGATAGGCTTCATCGCTATAAAAATTAAGTTTAAAACGTGCCCATGTACGAATGATAGTGTTGAGCAGAAGTGCAATCAGCATAGCAATGACGGCGTTATAAAACACTGTATGAAGGATTTGGATGAGGATTGAAGCGTCAGGTTCGCCGCCGAAGATTTGACCTGTGGAGGGATCCATAGTGGTCGGCGTGTATCCATAAGATGTGAGATTATGCAGCGCGGCACTGAGCAATAGGAGGATGGCATAGATTAAGACGGTTTTGAGAATGAATTTGAGGTCGTATTTGACTAGATTTAAAAAACATAATTCCCTTTTCCATATTTAGTGTTTTAAGTTAGCTTTGAAGGTTTGGCGAAAAATTTTGTCGATAGAAGCATGATGTTTATTACGCAGTTGGTCGGCGTTAGCGGTCAAGATAATCTTGCCATGGTCGATAAAAATGACTTCGTCGAGGATGCGCTCGATATCGGCGATAAGATGGGTAGAAATCAAGACACTGGAACCTTGAGCAAAATTAGAAAGGATAGTATCAAGGATAAAATCACGTGTGGCCGGATCAATGCCCCCGAGTGGTTCGTCAAGAATATAGAGCTTGGCGTTACGGCTCATGACGAGAGCAAGTTGTAATTTTTCTTGCATACCTTTGCTCATCTTAGCAATGCGTTTCTCAGACCGCAGGCCGAGTTCATAAATGATCTGTTCAGCTTTTTGCATATCGAAGTTATTATAGAACTCATTAAAAAGTTTGAATGTGGCAGCGATAGTTAGATTTTTATTAAGGTAGGTTCGTTCGGGCAGGTACGAAATGGCAGCTTTACTAGAAAGGCTGATTGGTTGCCCGGCAAAAAGAATTTTGCCTTGGTCTGGTGTAGTCAGATCATTCGCAAGTTTGATGAGAGTAGATTTGCCGGCGCCGTTTTGTCCGAGTAGACCAACAATCTTTCCAGCGGGAATTTTGAGATTAATGTTGTCTAGGACTTTTTGCTTTCCAAAGGTTTTGGATACTTGTTGATATTCGAGTAACTCTGTCACTCTTGGCCTCCTTCTTGAGTAATTAAATTAATGATTTCAGCTGAATCTAAATTAAGTTCGTGCACTTCGCCGAGGAATTGACGGATTTTGGCACGGGCGAGTGCTTCGCGACGTTCAGTAAGGAAGACGGAGTCGTTGGTGACATAGCGGCCGCTAGTGCGCATGCTATAAACCAATTCGCGATTTTCTAGTTCAATAAGCGCGCGTTGCATGGTGTTGGGGTTTACTTTGGCTTCAGCGGCGAGTTCACGGACGGACGGCAGTTTTTCGTCCGGCTCAAGACGCCCCGAAACAATATATAGTTCGAGTTGTTCGACTAGTTGGAGATAAATTGGACGTTCGTTATTAAAATAAAAAACCATTATTGTATTATTTCCTTAATACAATAATACTACTTTTGGAATAAAAAACAACAAAAAGGCGCAAATTTTGTACGAATTTGCGCCAGAAAGTGAGAAATTTGTACGAATTTTAGTGATAAAATCGGGATCTTGTATGAATGTATTAATACAGTGATTATTTATCCCAATCAAAACCTTCGCCAAAGTGTCCATAACGAGCGGTCTCTTCATAAAATGGGCGAAGCAAGTTGAGGTGCTGGATAATTCCCTGCGGAGTGAGATCGTAGTCAGTGATTTGCTCGGTTTTGCCGTCAATAATCACGGTGCGTTCAAGTGGTTCAGCGTAACCGATGGCGTAGGCGAGGCGGACAAAAACTTCGTGAGCATGACGATCGCGTAAATAGTCGACTGCAATACGACGAGCCATGTAGGCAGCGGAACGATCGACTTTTGAAGCGTCTTTGCCGGAAAAACAGCCGCCGCCAATTGGAATGCGGGGGCCATAGTTGTCGACAACGAGTTTGCGGCCAGTGAGTCCGGTGTCAGCTTCGAAGCCGCCTTGTTGCCAATCGCCGGCGGGATTAATGTGTAGAGTAATGGTAGGATTATTTTGGTCGAGATTTTCTTGTTTGATAAAATCTTCGACTAGTTTTCGAAGTTCGTTTTGTGGTACATTTTGAAAACTCGCGACGATTGATTCGATGCATGAGCCGCTCGTCATATCACTGAGCGTAATTTGGGTTTTGCCGTCGTAAGGATGCTGGGCGAAAATAAATTGGTTGAGCCGTCTTGAGAGGACTACTTCGCGAGGCAACATTTCTGGGGTTTCGTGGGTAGCGTAACCGATCATGATTCCCTGGTCGCCAGCGCCGCCAGTATCGACACCATTCGCGATTTCGGGGCTTTGGCGCACGATGTTGACGTGAACTTTGAGTGACGAATCGCCGGTAATGCGGTAGACGATTGAGGGGATGTCGATTTCGGGGCTGGTGGAGGTGATTTCGCCGACTATGAAGACTATGCCGTGCCCACCACAAGTTTCGACTGCGACGCGAGCGTGCGGGTCGGTTGATAAATAAGCATCCAAGATTGCGTCTGAGATTTGGTCACAAAGTTTGTCGGGATGCTTTGGCGAAACGCTTTCCGCCGTGCGGTATGTTGTATAGTTTTCCATGGTTTCAGTATACAGGGTTTCAGATAAACTGTAAAATGATGATTTTGAAAAGTGGTTAAGTTTGTACTTTTGGGAAGTTATCTGTTATAATAACGGTATGAGGATTGCGATTTTTACGGATCTTTATGCGCCTTGGGCGGTCGGAGGAATTCCTTCGTCGGTAAAAGCACAGAAAGATGAGCTCGAGAAGTTAGGACACGAAGTGATTGTTTTTTGTCCGGGGGTTGATGCGCGAGAAAAAAACGTGATCAATGTTCCGACTTGTCGCGTCTGGCGAATTAATAAAGCGCGTCTTGCAAAACGTCCGGAAAAAGTCGAAGAGTTTGTCTTGGAGAAAGTGCCGAATTTTGCGGAATTTGACGTAGTGCATGTACATTATGAAGCAGAATGTAGCATTGCGGGCGTGCGGTTGGCGCGGCGGTTTGGTATTCCGTTGGTGCAGACGATGCACGGGCGTGAGGATATGGCGATTGCGATTAATGTGCCGCGACCGTGGAAAAAAATGGCGGCGAAGGTTTTGTGTAAGAAGCATGCGGAATATTTGCCACATCTTCTCGATGTGAAACGCGATAAGTTTCAGGCGCCAACTAAGGCGCGAGCGAAAATGTGGGAACTGATGGTTAATCAGGCGGAACAGGCAGATATGGTGATTGCGCCGTCGGATCATTTTGCGCGGAAATTGATGCATTATGGTGTGACAAAGCCACTCGTCGTAGTGTCGAATGGTGTGTCGACGGAACTTTTGAAAGCGAAATTCCCGGTACGTAAAATGCAAGATGGCGATGTACTGAAAATGATTTGGAATTCGCGGGTGTCGCGCGAGAAGCGGATGATGCCGTTTTTGGAGGCACTGACGATGTTGGAACGCCCATACCTTTTGGCAGTTTATGGTGAAGGAAATGACTTTAAAAAGGCGCAGCGGTTTGCAAAAAAACATGATTTGAAAGTGAAATTTTATGGGCAGCGCAAGCGTGTGAAAATTTTGGAGAGAATGGGCGAGTCGCATCTTGGTGTGATGACGTCGTATAATTTTGATACGCAGGGAATGACTTTGCTGGAGGCAGAAGCGACTGGTTTGCCAGTGTTGTTTTGCGATCCGGCGATGGTTGAGGTGGTGCCGAGCGATAGTTTTGTGCTGGCGGGCGGTCCAGAGCCAGAAGCAATTGCGATTACTTTGAATCATTTGCCGGCAGAGCAGATTGAAAAAATGAGTCAGGTGATGCTGGATGCGCGAGGAGAGGTTGCGCAGGCGGCGCAGATTAAGAATCTTCTGAAGGTTTATGAACAGGTGATCGCTAATCGGCGCGTACGCCAGAAGGCTAAGCGCGCGGCGAAGACGGCAAAGCCAGCAAAGAAGGGGGATGATGCCGATGATGAGGGCGCAAACTAAATAGGGCTATTTATAGAAAATTGCAGCGGCTGTGGCAGCAAGTGGTTGATTAGGATTGTAAGTGTTCAGCGCGACAATGTTTGCGGCTAGTTCACCGGACCAGAGCGAGATGGGTGAATAGGAGGTATCGACGATATGGGTGGTGACGATCTGACCACCGTGCGCGACGATGATGTTTTCTTGGTGGAAAGTAAGGATAGTGAGCGGATAAGTGAGAGTGAATTTGTGCAGAGTTTCGATGGCTGGGATTAGGGGTTGGGAAAGCATGATCATTTTAGGATAATAAGCGGCACGAAAAACTTTTTGGAGCTGCGCCATACTGGCGACGAGGATGATTTCCGGGAAGACTAGCCAGTCAGCAGCACTAGCGGCCAGCGAGTCAACGCTGTCGCGAGTGATTAGACAATGTTTTAAGGGATGATTGGAATTCATGAGATCGGTTTCCGAAGTCTGGGTGAGAGCGGATTGGAGAGTTTCAGACAGAGCGATGGAAGTTTCGGAGTTTTTCGACAAATCGCCGACCAGCAGAAGATTGGGTGTTGTGAAAGCGGTTTCGAGTTCAGGGGATTTGGTAATGCTACCGGCCAAAGTGGATTTGACGAAATAAAAATTGGGCAGAGGTGGAAGCTTAGAGCGTAAGACGTCGGGGAGAAAGGTGTCGACGCTTTTGAAGGGAAAACTTTGAGTGAGATATTCGGAGATTTTAACGGGCGTGGAAAAGTTTTGGCTATTGCCGCCGACCACTGCGATATGATTAGTTTTTTGTTCTGGGATATTCCAAAATAAATCCTCAAAAAGTGGTTTAGTTTGCTTTCGCCAGTAGGAAAAATCGGAACTTAGCAGAGCGAAATTCATTAGAACTCCAGATCGATCGAGATTGGGCAATGATCAGAGCCGTGAAAATGCTCGTAGATTTCGGCGCTTTTCAGATTGGGCAGGAGGCTGTTAGAAATGAAGAAGTAGTCGATGCGCCAGCCGATGTTGCGTTCGCGGCATTTGGACCAGTGCGACCACCAAGTGTAGCGCTGGATATTTGGGTAAAAAACTCGGAAAGTGTCGACAAAGCCGGCGCTGATCAGGTTTTTGATTCCCTGACGTTCTTCTTCGGTAAAGCCGGCGCTACGCTCGTTGTCTTTTGGTCGGGCGAGGTCGAGCGGAGTGTGAGCGGCGTTAAAATCGCCACAAACTACGACAGGTTTGATAGCTTCGAGTTGGCGGAGGTATTGTAAAAAGGCTGGATCCCAAACGTTTTCGCGCAGTTTGAGGCGAGAGAGGTCGCGTTTGCTATTTGGGGTATAGACGTTGACGAGAAAAAAAGGCTGAAATTCGAGGGTTTGGATGCGACCTTCGATTAAAGGGTTGCCGTAGCAGTCTTCGGTGGTGAAAGAATTGTTGATATCAGGAAAAGTGTTGAAATTCTCGCTGGTGGAAAGTGGTTGGAATTTGGTAAAAACGGCAGTGCCGGAATAACCGGGGCGCTCGGCGCTGTGCCAAATTTCGAGATAGTCGGGCAAGTCGACAACGGCTTGGCCGGGTTTGGCTTTGGTTTCCTGAAGGCAGAGGATGTCAGGATGCTCGGCATCGATAAATTCTTGCAGGGCGCTTTTGCGGATGACGGAGCGCAGGCCATTGACGTTCCAAGAGTAAATTCGCATGTTTTTATTATATCACAGGCAGCAATTTTAAGGAAAAAGAACGGAAATAACGATTTTCTATTGACTTTTTGAAATAAGTGTGGTATAATGGGGGGATAGGGGGTATTTCTTAGTATTGTTGATGTTTAAGGTTGCGACTGAGGTCGCGTTTTTTGATAGTTTCGCGCTTATCGTATTTTTTCTTGCTTTTACCAGTAGCGACGATAAGCTTAATATAGCGACCGCCAGCGAGCAAACGAACTGGAACAATCTGAAGGCCGTCTTGTTTGGCGCGTGCGAGGGTATTAAGTTGACGCTTGGTGACGAGGAGCTTGAGGTTTTTGGTGGTTTCGGCGCCTAGAGTGAGATTGTTGAGCCAAAGTTCACCATTCTTCAAGGTGACAAAGGAGCCTTTGAGCTGGACATGATGATCGCGGATCAGACGAACTTCAGGGCCGGACAAAACAAGGCCGCAGGAAAGTTCTTCGCCGAGCTGATAATCATAGCGCGCGCGGCGATTGATTGTGACAGTGGCGGGAGTTTTGGCCTTTTTCATGGTCCTATTATACCACAGATATGGTAAGAGCATTGAGGTAGGGAGAGTTTTCGGAAATGGCTAGGATATGTTATAATTAAAGCTATGAGAATTGCGATTACTTCGGATTTGTATTATCCCATGACGAATGGGGTAGCAGTGTTTGCGCATAATTTGGCAAGGGGTTTGGCGAAGCGGGGACATGAAGTTTTGGTGATTTGTCCGAGCTTTAATGGTAAAAAGCATCGAACAAAACAGGATGGTGTGACGACGGTTTATTTACGCTCGGTGCGTTTTCCGTTTTATCCGGACCAGATTAATGAAGTACCGGATGGTAAGGAATTCTTGGGTTTGCCGTTGCCGAGGCTGGCTTATCGGCACGGTTTATGGATTACGGTAGAGCCTTATCCGGCTGTAAAAAAGGTGCTAGACAAGTTTCAACCGGACGTGATTCATAATCAAACGGCGGAAATGGTAGCGATTGCGGTACGGCGTTATGCGAAGAAAAATGATGTGCCACTAGTGAGTACGGGACATGCTTATCCAGACAATATTACCAGCCAACTGCGACTTCTGAAACCGATAAAAAAGCCGCTGGATGTGGTCCTTCGGGCCTATATGGCGAGTTTTTTGAAGCATTCGGAATATGCGACGATGCCGACGGAGATGGCGATTGATGATTTGGTGCCGAAGCGGCGGAAGAGGTTTAATGTCAAAGTTGAACCGCTGTCGAACGGAGTGGACCTAGCAAAATTTAGTCCAGGCATGGCGCCGGCGAGACTTTATCGGAAATATCATTTACCACAAGATCGGCCAATTGTGCTCTACATTGGTAGGGTCGACCCGGAGAAGAGTTTAAGCAATGTGGTGATGGCTTTTGCGGGGGTATTGGAGGAGATGCCGGAAGCCCTGCTCGTGATTGCGGGGGATGGGACTGATCGGCGACATTTGCAGGACCTGGCGGAGTCTCTGGGGATTGAAAAATCAGTGCGTTTTTTGGGTCGGGTGATGATGCCGGATACAGCGCAGCTTTATCGGGTGGCGAACTTGTTTGCGACGGCGAGTGAAACAGAGACGCAAGGGATTGTTCTGATCGAAGCAGCGGCGACCGGATTGCCACTGGTGGCGGTGGATGCTGGGGCGGTGCGGGAACTTTGTCAAAATAAGAAAAATGGTTTGCTTTGCACGGCGGGTGATATTAATGAAATGACTGACGCGATGATGCGGATTTTGCAGGACAAGACGCTAGCTAAAAAATACGGTGCGAAAAGTATTGAAGTAGCAAAAAAGCATGACTTAAACTATACTTTGAAACGGTTTGAGGAAATTTATCAAGAAGCTATTAGACTGAAGACTGATCGAGCCAATCAATAATTGCTTGGGCAGTTTCGAGGGGCTGTTCGTAATTGTGCAAATGTCCAGTGTTGGGCAGAAAAATGGCGTCGAATTTTTTCTCGCGGGCGAGCTTTTCGGTGGCGGTTTTTTTGATTAATCGGTCTTTTTCACCGGCGAGTAATAAAGTTTGTTTGGGTAGTTTGAAGTCGGATATGGCATGTTTGGTTGAAAAAAGGCTTGATTTCATGACTTCGCGAGCGCGTGGTAGATGATCGGTACTGCAAAGATTGGTTAAGCGGAGAGTTTGGCGGAAGAGGTCTTTAGGGGTTGAGGTGAAAAGATATTTAGTGGTGGCATAGTCAACAAGTTTTTTGGGTAAGAGGACGGCAAAAATTGAAATTAGACGGATGAATTTTGGTGTGCGGGTGGAAATAGGCGAAAGGAGTATGAGGTGAGAATTAATAGCGTCAGGATAGCGTTGGGCGGTGGCGGATGCTACTAACGACCCCATAGAATGACCAATGAGAATAGGTTTTTCAAGCTGGTTTTTGGTGATATAACTTTTGACAAATTCTGCGTAATGGTCGGGGCCATAAACATTGAGGAATTCAGCACCGGCGAAAGGAGGAACGGCGGGAGTATAAACTTTATAACCGAACAATCGTAGATGTTCGGCGATTTGTTCAAGACCGAGAGGAGAACCGCGAAAGCCATGTAGCAAAACAAGTGATGGTTTTTGTGTCATTTGGTAGCCTCTATTGATGAGTTAGGGCATCCTTGATAGCGACGCGGTCAAAGCCGACGATACGTCGACCGTTAATCTCGGTAACCGGGACAACTTCAATGTCGGACATGTTCGAAGCATCAATTTCTTGGTAGCTGATTCCCTCGCGGTCGAGCCAGTCCATGAGCGCATGGCAATATGGGCAAGTTGCAGTTGAGTAGACTTTGACGTCGTTTGATTGATTAGGTTGGCCTTTTGGCATGATATCCTCCTATTTTTTCAAATCTTTGATAGTTAGTTCCTTTGCGGCGTCCATTTGGGGATCGCGATTGTGATTTGTGTCGTCGTAAGTCAATTCTACTTCAATATCGGGCGTGATCCCTGTTTCGCTAACACTGGTGCCTTTGGGTGTGTACCAATGGGCGGTGGTGATTTTGAGTAAGGCACCGCCTGGAAGATCGAAGAGAGTTTGGACAACTCCTTTGCCAAAGGTAGTTTCACCGAGGATGGTAGCTTTATCGTAATCTTTGAGAGCGCCAGCGACAATTTCGGAAGCGGACGCTGTGCTGCCATTCGTAAGGACTACAGTAGGCATGTTACCAAGTTTGGCTTTGCCGCGGTTGGTTTTGGTAATTTCGGTGGTTTCACCGTGATTTTTTTGAACCAGGACGACGTCTTCATCGATCCAGAGCGAGAGGAGCTCTTTAGCGGCGGAGACGTATCCACCAGTGTTATTACGTAGGTCAAGAATGACTTTTTCAATGTTCTTGCCTTTGAAATCATTTTCGACGATTTTCTGAACAATGGAGCCAGTATCAGTGTCGAAGCGAGTAACGTTAAGAACTGCGGTGTCGCCGTCGTATTCGGCATAGGCTGAGACGTTGTTGATAGTTTCACGGGTGAGTTCGAATTCTTTTTCGTCTTCGTCGCGAACGACAGTGACTTTCACTTTGGTCCCGGGAGTACCACGAAGTTTGGAGGAGACCGTATCAATATCTTCGCCGAGGACATTTTCATCATTGACCTTATAGATAATATCACCAGCTTTGATTCCGGCTTTACCGGCAGGATTGTCGGGGAGGGTGCGGATGACTCGAATATAATTTTCGCGGAGGGCAATTTCAACGCCAATGCCGGCACCGCTATCGCCATGCAAACTGGCTTCAAATTCTTTCGCTTCCTCGGCGTTCATATAGGCCGTATAAGGGTCGCCGATGGCTTCGACCATGCCTTTCTTAGCACCTTCGACTAAAGTAGCTTTGTCAATATCGCCGTCGTAATTAGCGGACAGTTCAGCATAAACTTCGTCGAGTGAAGACCAATCATTGGAAGGGACGTGAGAAAAACCAAAATAGGGCAAAATATATGGTGAGATTTTGGTCCAGCCAAAGCCGAGAAAAGCTCCAATTACTAAGGTGATTGCACTGCCTATGATGGCGCTGCCGAGATTAACTTTTTTTGCTTCCCATTTTGTCGTCATGAAACTATTTTAGCACAAAACGCGTGGACCATGCGGAAAAATATTATTGATGAAAATTACCAAAGTGGTTGGTCGAAGTGGATATAGACGTAAGCGCTGGCATTGACGTTGTAGCGAGCGCCGAAGTCGCCTTCACGATGGCTAGCAGCACTAGCAGTGTTATTATATTCCGTGAGGTTAATCGTGCCGTTGCCGTTGACACTCTCGACCCACATAACGTGTCCATAGGCGCCAGAAGTACTGACAGCAACCGTGTGAGGCGCGGCGTTGTGGTCGACACGATAAGCATGGTAATTACCGTCACGACCGCGGGCGGTTTTGCTCACGCCACCAGAACCGATCCAATAGCGAGCATTTCCCCAGCCAGAGATTGAAACACCGAAGGCTTCATAGGCTTTCCAGCCGGCATAACTTGTACATTGGCAAACGTAGCCACCGTACTTGCTATCGGCATTAGCGATAGCAGCGTAAGTATAATCGGGACATTCGCGAGAATATGGGTATGAATTATAGCCTTCGCCGACGACACCGCTACTGTTATAACGGGCGATTTCAGCGGCGATTTCTTTTTGCATTGTCTCACGCGCGGCAGCGGCGTCGGCTTCATAAGCTTCGGCGTTTGCTTCGTATTTGGCGATTAGAGCGTTTTGCTGATTGCGTTTTTCGGAAACTTCGTTGCGTTTGCTTTCGGCGCTCGAAATTAAGGCATCAACGCTATTTTTTTGATTTTCAAGTTCTTCTTTGAGACTTTTGATAGCTTTAGTGGAGGCGGAAACTTGAGTCTCGACACTGGTTTGGCGTGACTTTTTCTCAGCAAAATCACCAATTGATTCGCTACCAGCGAGTAAAATAATAACATCGGAACCGTCTTTGTCTTCACGGTAAGATTTTTCCAGTAGCTTGGCGAGTGCAGCTTGCTGGAGGTTTAGCTTGTTTTCATTTTCGGTGATTTGAGCGGACAAATCCGCAGCGATTGCTTGGTTGGCGGCGATATCGGCTTCGAGCGACTCGATTTCGGCGTTCAATCTTTCAACTTCGCCGGCCAAAGTCTGGGCATTAGAAGCAGCATCGGAAGCGCGACGTTCGGCGTCGGCGGCTCGGTCGGCAGCCTCACGGCAGGCTTGGCTGACACAACCGGCTGGATAGGCATGGGCGTCTTCTTCGGCGGTAAGTATCATAGTACTATCGGCGGCAATGACGGCAAAAATAATTAAGATAGCAAAGATTTTGCGCAGACCGATTGTTTTGTGAGCACGTTTACTAACCATAACTAATATATATCACACTGCAAAAATTATTTCAAATATTTTTGCATAGCGAGGCGGGCGGAAATAGTGCCAATGAGTAGACCAATGCCACACATAACCAGGAAGACGATAATGAGCATGTTTGATTCAAGGATTTCGGAGACTGCCGAGACATCGATCCCGTAGTTGGCGAGTTTTGGCGCGAGAAAATGGAAGCCGAAATAGCCAATTGTACTGGCGAAAATGCCGGAGATAATGCCACAAATTTGCGCTTCGACGAGGAATGGTCCGCGGATAAAACTGCCATCTGCACCAACTAGCCGCATCATGTAAATTTCTTCGCGGCGGGAGAAAATTGCCATGCGAATGGTGTTGAAGATGACAAGGATGGAAATGACTAGGAAGACGGCGCCGAGAATAAGACCGCCGTTTTTAGCAATGTTGGCCCAAGAGTTGATAGTGGCGATTTCGGCTTGGTTTACGTCATAAGTTGGGTCTTCTTCGGGATCAAGATGGGCTTGGAAAATTTCCGAGCTCTCTACTAGATTGCGCACGCTAGATAAGTCGTTTGAGTCATAAACTTTGACACGCATGGTAGGATGCATGGTGTTAAGCATGAGCTCGTGCATGGCTTGGTCCTCGAGGGCGGAAAGTAGTTCTTCATTATCTTTGCGATCCTCGAGAAAAATTTGGTATTCTGCGGCGGAATCCGTTACTTCGACATTTTGAACATTTTCGGTTTGGCGCATTATTACAGCCATTTCTTCCATAGTCTCTTGACTAGTTTCGGGAGTGAAGTAAATTGAAATATCGATTTTTTCCTGCATGGTTTTGGCGGTGGCGGTGAGGATTAAACTAGCAAGAACGGTGACCATCAAGATAACTAACGTGACCGTCATGACGAGCGTAGCAGCAATTGAAAGCCAGACATTGCGGGTAAAGCTGACGGCGCCATATTTCATAATACGACCAGTGGAGCGAAGTTTGCTGGCGCTACTATTTTTCTCAAGTTTTTTGAGATGTTCTTTGGTAGTTTGACGATTGATGTGCGCTTTATTGATAGTTTTATTTTTGGTCATTCGGTTCCCCGTTTAGATAATGCGTTTTGATTGATTTTTTGGTATGATTGAAGTTTTATTGGTGAGGCCAGGTGCGGGTTTAAGACGGACGGTCTGGCCGAGACTGAGGCTACTGAGTTTAGGAGCGGCGCGCAACGGCTTGTTGGCGGTGTACCATTGGTTAGCGGAACCAGGACTGAATTCTTTATTGTTAGCGCGATTATTTTGACGGATTTGTTGCTCTTTTTGAAGAGCGCGCATACGTTCGCGGACTTGTTGAAGCCGCTGCATTTCTTGTACTTTGGAATTTTTGCTGCCAGGTTGCTGAATTTTGCGCGGAGCTTGGACTTTGGCGGCGCCAAGATTAGTTTTAATAGTAAGATTGGCGGGTGATTGTTCTTTCATGGCCTTGACTTTTTCGAGTGCAAAATTTTGAGCAGCGGTATCGCCGCGCTGCATGCGCTTAATCAAGTCTTCTGGTTCACTGTCGAGGCGATAAACACCATGGCATTTCTGATCGTCGACAATGCGACCAGCTTTCAAAGTTACGACGCGTTTGCTGAGGTTATTGACGATATTTTCGTCGTGGGTGGTAACCAGGACAGTGGTGCCGAAATCGTTAATGCGCTGCAAAAGATCGATGATTTCTTGACGTGTAAGCTTATCGAGATTGCCGGTCGGCTCGTCGGCGATGAGGATCTTTGGTTGGCGAGCGACGGAACGAGCGATACTGACACGCTGCTGTTCGCCACCGGATAAATGAGTGGGAAATTTATGGCTTTTTTCAGCCAAACCAACTAAATCAAGTACTTTGGGTACGGTCTTGGCGATTTCGCTGTTGCGCATACCAGCAATTTCGAGTGCAAAAGCAACATTTTCATAAACTGTACGGGTTGGGAGAAGCTTGTAATCTTGAAAAACTACACCGAGGCGACGGCGATAATGTGGAATATGACGTTTGCGAACATAATCTAGGTCGATACCACCAATGACGATTTTGCCAGAATCAGGCTGCTCTTCTTTGGTGATCATTTTGATGAGGGTAGATTTGCCGGCGCCAGATTTACCGACCAAAAAGACGAACTCACGCGGTTCGATATGAAGTGAAACATTATCGAGCGCGGGTTCTTCATCGCCAGGGTAGGTCTTTGTAATGCGATCGAGCAGAATCATATCAACATGATAACACAAGCATTATTAAATCGCAATGGCTACATATCCAAAAATGCGTCAATAAATTCGTCGATTTTGCCATCCAAAATAGCATCGGGGTCTTTGCTTTCGTGTTTAGTGCGAGTGTCCTTGACGAGTTTGTAGGGCTGCAAAACATAATTGCGAATTTGTTGTCCCCATTTGGCTGATTCGCCAGCGCGCAACCTATCAATATTTTCGGCTTGTTGCTCCTGTTGCATTCTAGCGAGTTTGCCGCGCAAGATTTCCATAGCCTTGGCCTTATTTTGGAGCTGGGAACGTTCGTTTTGGATAGCAACAACCGTATTGGTAGGTAAATGGGTGATGCGCACGGCGGAATTAGTGGTGTTGACACTTTGGCCGCCGTGTCCACCGGAATGGTAGACGTCAATGCGTAAATCTTTGTCGTCAATTTTGATTTCTTCGTCGTTTTCGATGATGGGGAGGATTTCGACTAGTGCGAAACTAGTTTGGCGCAAATTATCAGCGTTGAAAGGGGAGAGACGAACCAGGCGATGTACGCCGTGCTCACTTTTTAATAACCCATAAACATTATTGCCGGTGATTTCGTAAACAACGGTTTTAATACCGGCTTCTTCGCCGATAGTACGTTCAATGAGCTGGGTTTTAAAATTGTTGCGTTCCACCCAGCGCAAATACATACGTTCGAGCATGCTAGCCCAGTCCATTGCTTCGACGCCACCAACGCCAGCCGTGATGCGCAAAATTGCATTATTGCGATCGAATTTGCCGGTGAATTTGAGACTTTGTTTGAGTTTTTGGAGCTGAGCGTTGATAATTTTGAGTTGTTCGGCGAGTTCGCTCTGCAAATCTTGGTCGCTAATGGCTAAAAGTTCGTCGAGGTCGGTAATTTGAGTCTTTAATAGTTTCCACGGCTCAATTTCGCCGCTCAAACGAGCAAGTTGCTCATTTTTTTGGCGGGCATTTTCAGGATTGAGCCAGATTTCGGGCTCAGCAACTTCAGCTTCGAGCTCTTTGGCGCTCAGGATTTTTTGCTCAATATTGAGTTTTTGCCAGGCGCTTTGAAGCTCTTGTTGGAGCTTTTTTAAGTCTTTTTGTAGATTGGATGTAAAATCCTGAGCCATTAACTGAGCTCCTGCACAAGCTTTTGGAATTTGGCGCCGCGATCATAGACGTTTTCAAACATGTCAAAGCTAGCAGCGGCGGGCGACATGAGGACGACGGGATGGGGGTTAGGCTGATTTTCTTGCGAGTTTGATTGACTGTCTTTTGTGACTAATTCTTCGGCTATTTTTTGCGCTTCGGTCACGGCAGTTGAGAGCGAGTCGGCGAGAATAAATTGGTCTTTGGGTAAGATTTTGGCTAGTTCGTGGCCAGATTCACCGATCAAGATTGCCTTTTTAGTGTGTTTCTGAATTGCGACGGCGATGTCGGAAATGTCGGCATTGTTAGTTTTGTCACGACCACCAACGATGTGGACAATCGGCTGATTTTCGAAGGCTTCAAGTGCTACGAGTGTGGAAGGCAAAGTAGTGGAGAAATTGTCGTCGTAGTAATCAACTTGATTGAGAGTGCGGAGGTATTCGAGACGATGTGGCAGACTGTGAAAATTTTGGAGAGCGCTAGTTAAAGCTTGAAAATGCTCATGGACGAAACTAGATAAGCCTTGATCGTGATAACAGGCGGCGGCGAGTAATGCGGCTTCGGCATCTTCACGGTTGTGTTCTCCGACGACGCTTAGATGGTTGAGCAACTGATCAAGCTTTGAACGAGAATCTTTAATTGGAAAAGCAAGTTTTTGGGCAGGGCTGGTCTCGGCGATTTGGACGCTAGTGGGGTTATTTTGATAATAAATACAGAAGTCGGTTTCAGTTTGCCATTTAGCGATGTTGGCTTTAGCATTAACATAATCACTAAAATCGTCATGGACGTTGAGGTGGTCTGGTTCAACTTTGAGAATAACGGCAATATGCGGAGACTGCTCTAGATCCCAGAGTTGAAAACTACTAAGTTCGTAAATAACGACATCTTCAGGAGAAATTTGATCTAAGATGTCGAGCGCGGGTTGACCAATATTCCCCACTAGCCAAACTTTGTGGCCAAGTTTTTGTAAAATATCACGCAGCATGGTGCATGTAGTTCCCTTGCCTTTGGTCCCGGTGACGCCGATGATAGGACATGGGCAATGAGTGAAAAAATGTTTTGTCATGCTACTCCAGCCAGAATAAGGATGGACAGATGGGCTGCGCAAAATTAGATCGAAATCTTCGAGCGGCAATTTGGGGGCTTCCTCAGGCGTGAAATTGTCAAAAACTCTGATTTCTGCATCCTTGGCGCCAAAATATTGCTCAGCGCTTCGGCCTTCCTTCCCATAGCCTAGAATTGCAACTCGCATATATAATATATTATAGCACGGTTTCGAGGCTGGGGAGATCTTTGAACTCTATTTTACTAGCGAGTTCATTGATGAGGGACTTCTCGACGGAGCCGACCGTAGCTAAGGCATGAATATCACTACTGAGAAATTCTTGCGCAAGTGAAACGATAGTGTCTTTTTTGATGTTTTGGATATATTTTGGCATGTGGTCGTATCGCGCAATAATACCGCTGGTGAAATAGTTGTCAGAGTAATAATCGGAAATTTGGCTGACGGTTTGGGCGCCCATTTGGTAGCGGCCAGTGGCATAGGATTTGGCGGCTTCGATATCGTCGTCACGGATTTCGCCATTGATAACTTTTTCGAGTTCCTGATGAATTAGGTCGAATAACGCTTGAGCGTTCTCGGCATTAACTTCGCCATCGAAATCCCAGGCAGCATTATGCCATTCGTTATTCAGATAGCTGCCCATATCATAAACGAGACCTTGTTTGCGGGCCTGTCCAAAAATGCGACTACTCATAGTGCCGTTTAAAATATGGTTTAAACAATTCATAGCGTAAACTTCAAAAGGTTCAAGCTTGCGAGTAATCATCCAAGACATGCCAAAAGTAATGTTGGTGGCGTCTTTGCGACGGATGAGAATGGGTGAGGCGGAGTGCAGATTGTCGCGCGGAATGTCAAAGCGTTCGCCAGGTTTTAATTCCCAATGATTGAGCGCTTTTAATATCTTATGTTTGCGACCACGTAGATTGCCAGCGATAATGAAGCGCATGTTGTGCGCAGTATGCGTGCGACGATAGTGCTCGCGAATATCCTTGAGCTCAATGTTACTGATGGTCTTGACGCGTTCGGGCAATACGGCGACATTTTCACCGATCGCTTGTTGAAGGCGGGGCCAAAGAAGGCGATTATAATCGTTCATGTAGCCGGTTAATTCGGCCCGGACATTACTTTTCTCGCTCTTTAGTTCAGCTTCGTTGAATCGTGGAGCAGTAATGGAGAGCTTTTGGAGTTCCATGATACGATCCCACTCAAAGTCAGCACATTCGGTTTCGTAACAAACTGAATAATCGGAAGTCCAAGCGTTGTGGTAGGCGCCATTTTTGGTAAATTCGGTTTCGAAAGCTTGTTCGTTAGGGTATTTGGCGTTGGCGCCAAAAGCAAGATGCTCGACGATATGCGCGATTTCGTAAACTTCGGGTTTTTTAGCGTAGCGCATACCGGCGCGAAATTGGACTTTGATATTCATGACGCTAGCGCCTGGAATATCGATGAGCAGTCCTTTTGCGCCGGAAGCTAGTTTGATTTCTTCGGCTGAGTGTTTTATCGTTGCTTCCCTTTCTTTTTGTTTTGGCGTTCTTTTTTCTTGGATTTGCGCGCTTGATTGCGCTTATTGTTGGGATGATTATTCTTAGAATGGTTGGTTTTATGGTTATCCTTAAACTCGTCGTCCATGTTCTTTTCGCCGGCACTAACTTCGTTGACGCCTTTTTCGGTGGTGCTTTCGGCCATTTTAGTAAGTTCGGATTCATATTCTTGGCCATCGGTGACATCTTCTTCGATGGCTTCACGCTTGGTGAGGCTGAGAAGAATTTTTATTACTTCTTCGCGCAGATTTTTTTCGAGTCCTTCAAAAAGTTTTTGAGATTCGCTGCGATATTCGACTAACGGATCGCGTTGGCCAACGCTGCGCCAATGAATGCCTTCGCGGAGATGTTGCATGTTTTCGAGATGTTGCATCCAAAGGGTATCGAGAACTTTGAGATAGACTTCGCGCTCGACTTTGCGCATGATTTCAGGATTAAATTCGGCTTCTTTTGCGGCGTACTGTTCTTCGATAAGCTTTTGGGCGGCCTTGATGCGCTCTTTTTCTTTGCGCATTTTGCCGATTTGTTCAATTTTAGCTTCGTCGGCGTTGATAACATCCTTGAAGTCGTGCACGAAATTTTTGTTCACGCGCGAACTATCTTTGGCGAGATCTTCGGCAATATTGCGCATGAGACGTTGGATTTCGTGATGGATACTTTCACCATCGAGGATTTTGCGACGCATGGTATAGACAACTTTGCGATGACGGTTAATGACGTTGTCATATTGGACAACATTCTTGCGCGAGTCAAAGTTAAAACCTTCGATGCGCTTCTGGGCATTCTCAAGGGTTTTTGAGACACTCTTGTTTTGGATTGGCGTGTCTTCGTCAACGCCGAGCCGACTCATCAAGGCAGCAATACGATCGCCCTGGAAGACACGCATAAGATCGTCTTCACAGCTAACGAAGAATTGAGTGGTGCCGGGATCACCTTGGCGACCGCCACGACCGCGCAGCTGATTATCAACGCGACGGGAATTATGACGTTCGGAACCGATAACGACGAGACCACCGAGCTCTTTCACCCCCTCGCCCAGTTTAATGTCGGTACCGCGACCAGCAAGGTTGGTGGCGAGAGTAACGGCGCCTTTTTGGCCGGCTTTT
This sequence comes from uncultured Candidatus Saccharibacteria bacterium, assembly GCA_948435375.1. Taxonomy (GTDB): domain Bacteria; phylum Patescibacteriota; class Saccharimonadia; order Saccharimonadales; family Saccharimonadaceae; genus Nanosyncoccus. Next base: position 76,374 of record CAOJGQ010000001.1, on the reverse strand, counting down.
TCGATTACGGCAGCTTCGCGTTCGTTGTTTTTGGCGTTCAAGAGTTCGTATTTGATGCCTTGGCTATCAAGATAGCGCGCGATTAGCTCGTTTTTAGCAATGCTAGCGGAGCCGACAAGCACTGGCTGGCCCTTGTCATGGTATTTTTTGATTTCGGCGGCAATAGCCTTGAGTTTGCCGGCTTCAGTTTTATAAATTAAATCATCTTTGTCAACGCGCTGAATCGGGCGGTTGGGTGGAATCTGAATAACATCGAGCGAGTAAATTTGTTGGAACTCTTCGGCTTCGGTGAAGGCAGTACCGGTCATGCCGGATAGTTTGTTGTAAAGACGGAAGAAGTTTTGGAAAGAGATGGTTGCGAGCGTCATGGATTCTTGTTTGACAGCAACACCCTCTTTGGCTTCAATTGCCTGGTGTAAACCTTCGTTATAGCGACGTCCTTGCATGAGGCGGCCAGTATGCTCGTCGACAATCACGACATCGCCACTATTGGTAACAACGTAATCTTTGTCGCGGGCGAAGACTACTTGAGCGCGCAAAGCCTGCTCCATGTGATAGACTAGGCGAGTGTGTTTTGTGCTATACAGGTTCTTGACGCCAAGCATCGCTTGGACTTTTTCGACGCCTTTGTCGGTTAGAGTGACGCTGCGGCGTTTTTCGTCATAAATATAATCTTCAGCAACGAGAACGGCAGCAATTTTGGCAAATTGATAATAAGCGTCAGGGTTATCACCAGCCGGAGCAGAAATGATAAGTGGAGTACGAGCTTCGTCAATCAAAATTGAGTCAACTTCGTCAACGATGGCGTAGTTGAGAGCGCGTTGGCGGAGATATTTGGGCTCGCTTACCATATTATCGCGCAAATAGTCGAAGCCGAATTCGTTATTGGTTCCGTAGGTAATGTCGGCCGCATAGGCTTCTTTGCGAGTAGCAGGTTTTAGGTGGCGGAAACGTTCGTCGTCGTGTTCGGCGTTTTCGTATTCGGGATCATAGACAAAGCTGGCTTGATTAATAATAACGCCGACGCTGAGACCAAGAAAATGATACACTGGTGCGTTCCAGCCGGCGTCACGTTGAGCAAGGTAGTCGTTGACCGTTACGATATGAACGCCTTTGCTAGTCAGTGCGTTGAGATAAGCTGGCAACAAGGCTACTAAAGTTTTTCCTTCGCCAGTTTTCATTTCAGCGACATTGCCTTCATGGAGCACCATGCCGCCAATCAACTGGACGTCAAACGGTCGAAGTCCCAAAATACGTTTGGCGGCTTCGCGGGCGATAGCAAAAGCGTCGTTCAAGATATGATCAAGCGCTTTTTGGCTACCGTCTCCGAGCTGAGACTTAAGCTTATCAGTTTGAGCGCTGAGTTCCTCATCTGACATAGCGGCATATTTTGGCTCAAGTTTGCCGATTTCGAGGGCCTGGCGATACATGCGCTTCAAAGTTTTCTTCTGCGCATCGCCAAAAACTCCCTGCAAAATACGGGTCAACAAAGTCTTGTCAGCTAGTTTGTCAGTTGGCTGCTTTTCTTTTGACTTTTTAGCGTGTTTCACGTTAGATTTGGTTGGTTTTTCTGCTTTTTGCTCGGCAGAAAGTGCTTGATTCTTCATGGTCGGTCGGTCTCCACAACTCTCACTCAATATTTCTCTTAATTATAGCATACTTTGCAGAAATTACTGCATGGTTTGAACACAAAGGGTATTAAACGAGGTTTAGCTCAGCTCAGGATTAATGAGTCTATCCACGTTTGACAAAAAGGCTCTTGAGGCCTTTCTTTGAGAGGTGCGGGGTAGCTTCGAGCTTAAAGCGACGGACTTGTCCTTTGAGCTTAGCTTCAATAATGTCGATACCGGCAAAAACATTAGAACATTCATCTTTGGTCGTGATGACTTTGCCGCCGGGGATTTCCATTGCGGCGGAAATTTCGTATTTGTTGCCGTGAGGATGGCCAATTTCCGAGACGATAATTTTCATAATGATGTCTTTTTTGTGACCTCGTGGCAGGAAGCGGTCGAGTTTCCCTAGGCGTTTCGTGGTATATTTTTTGAAGCTATCTGAAACTTTATAATTATGCCCACTAATATCGATATTACTAATCATATATTATAATCCCAAATTTCCGAGGTTGCCCATTAGTGGTTTCATTTTGTCGGTGGCGATTTCCTGAGCTTTGGCATAACCGTCACGCATACAATCTTCGATCCAGCGCTCGAGCTCGTGAATATCGTCGAGATCGACTTTTTCGGGGTCGATTTTGACGTTTTTGATCTTGAGTTCACCAGTGATTTGGACGGTGACTGCGCCATCGCCGGCTTCAACCTCAACGATTTCGTTTTTGAGCGATTTTTGCGCCTTGCGGAGTTGGTTTAGAACTTTCATTTGGTCCATAGTGGCACCCATAGGTTATCCCTCGCTTTCCTTATCTTCGTTTACTTCTTCAATATTTTGTTGTTCCAAAATGCTTGGATCAACGGTGTACATATATATTCTATCAGAGTTGCTGGCTTTTGGCGAGGTTATAATGCGGCTAACATCGGCCGGGACGTCATCAGCGTGTCCAAGAGTCGCAAAGCTGGCGGGCAGCTCGGTAATGGGCGGTAGTTCGTTCGAAACCTCAAGTAATTTTTGGTCGGCGAGGATCTGGTAAAAGTGATAGGCAGTTTCGTGGTTGATGACGTATAGTGTAGAGCCGATGGGGAGGTTGTCGTGGATGAGAGTGATGTCGTCGTTGAATTGATCGGCGACCATCGGTGAATAATGGTAACCGTAAAGGAAATGAGAAATGCCGCCGTAGATCATGATGCCAAGAAAGATACTGATTGGGAAGAGAGCGGTAATCCGGGCGTAGGGATTTTCGGGGAAAAGATCATACCACTTGTCAAGGATATAGCGGAGGCCGTGGGCGATCAAGATAGCAAGCGGCAGAAGGATAAGAATGGCAGATTCGGGGCTGAGACCAGAGAGGATGATAGTAAAAACGATGAGGCAGCTGGCGATAGAGTTACGCGAAGCGAAGAAGCCTTTGGCAGTAGAGAGCAGGCCGATGACAGCGAGAGCGACCGAGGCGAGGCCGACGAAAGGCGAAAGGAAGGCGCTTTCGAGCGTGGTACTCCAAGAAAAGAAAGGCAGGAAGGCAGTCTGGAGGTTGCTGAAGAAGCCACTGATTTGGAAATCTTTGGCGAGGAGAAGTTCGCTGATGATGGGCGGGTTGATAATAGCGGCCATGATGAGGAGAGCGACAGCTACGAGAATGATAAAAGTGGTGATGACAAGCGGGATGATGGGCAGGGTTTTGATTGTGAAGCGAAGATGGGGGTGGAGAAAAGCGAAGAGGATGATAAAAACGGCGAGGTAGATGAGGTGGGGAGTGAAAATCGAGGCGAGGAGGACGAAGGCAAAGACGAAGCAATAGAGCGGTTTAGGCTTAGTGACGCCTTGGATTTTGGAGCCGAGCCAGAGCAGCAAGGTGGGCCAAAAAACAAGCATGATGAGCGGAGTGCCAGAGCCGGAGAGATAGAGGAAAGAGGCAGAAAGAACGGCAAGAATCGAAGCGAGCAGGGCGACGTTGTTTTTGAACCAGCGGTTGAGCAGGAGTACCAATAAAATACCAAGGATAACGCCAATGACCATGCTGGGGAGCTTGACGGAATAGATATTTAGCCCGAGAAAGAGTATAGAGAGTTTTTGGAGGACGTGATAAGGTAGGTCAACAACGTCGCCGGAAAAAAGCGAACTAAGATGGGTGTTGTAAGACGTAGTAGCGGAAGCCATTTCGGCTTCCGAGAGACCGTCGGGCGCTAAAAGCGGTAGACCAAAAATAATGCCAACAAAGGCGAACCCGAGCAAAATATAACCAATAATAAAGCGATGGCGATACAAAAAAAGTTTAGGAATAGCCGTTTTCTTCACATAAGTATTATAGCATAAGAGACGGAGCGACGTATATATTGACTTTTTTGATGAAGTGTGCTATAATGGAAGGATATGATCAAGTTGGTTTAGCTATGTTTCCAGGATGGGCGCCTTACGCAGGGGATTGATTCTTGGTTTTTCTTACGGAACGCAAAAAGTTCCCCAGACGTAACTGCGCTGACTTTTTGCTAAAACTAATAATCAGTCCTCTGGTGCGGTGCTTCTATATCCTGAAAATTTAGCCTAAACCAACTCGACCCTATCTTTTCATTCGTGCTCTTTGTCGAGCGACATAAAACGCAGCAGTTCGGGGTGGAAATAGAGCTCGATTTTGCCGACTGGACCATGGCGGTGTTTGGCGAGAATTAGCTCCGTGATATTGGTAGGAACAAAGTCGTCGTTATTCTGTTTATAGTAGTCAGGGCGATGGAGGAACATTACGAGGTCGGCATCCTGCTCGATGGAACCTGATTCACGGAGGTCAGAAAGTACGGGGCGGGGGTCGTCGCGACCGGTGACGCCACGGGAGAGCTGGGCGAGGGCAATGACCGGGATTTCGAGTTCACGAGCGAGGGTTTTGAGTCCGCGGGAAATTTCGGTGACCTCTTGGACACGGTTGCCGGCGTAGCGATCGGAACCTTGGAGTAGCTGGAGATAGTCGACGATTACCATGCAAATGTTATGGTCATGTGCGGCGCGGCGGGCTTTGTTGCGGAGTTCAAGCACGGTCATTGAACTAGTGTCATCGATAAAAAGCGGGACTTCGTTCATGTCGCCGAGCGCATCGCCGATTTTGGCGAAATCTTCATCGGAAACGTTGCCAGTGCGGATTTTCCAGTTGTCGACACCAGAAACGTCGGACACCATGCGGTCAACGATTTCGGAGTTGGCCATCTCCATTGAGAAAAAGAGTACGCCGCGCTTGTCACCGTTGTGGGTAGCGACGTTATAAGCGAGGTTTTGGGCAAAAGTGGTTTTACCCATAGCTGGGCGGGCGCCGATGATGATGAGGTCGCCTTTTTGGAGGCCGGCAGTTTTCTTATCGAGGTCGCGAAAACCGGTTTTAAGGCCGCGGGTAGCGCCTTTATTTTTGTGTAATTCCTCAATACGGTCATAAGCATCGAGCAAAAGGGTTTCGAGGGCGACATATTCGGTCTTGATGGCTTTGTCGGAGACTTCAAAGAGACTTTTTTCGGCGGCACCAACCAGAGTCTCGATGTCGGTGCTACCATCATAGGCGTCGTCGGCAATTTTGGTGCCAGCACTGATTAGATGACGGCGCATGGCTGCGCTAGAGACGAGATCAACATAAGCATCGATGTGCGAAGCGGTAGGGACAAAATTGGCTAAATCAGTGAGATATGGCCGGCCGCCAATTTCTTTGAGCTTGTTGTTATTTTTGAGCTCGGAAGTGAGGGTGAGAAGGTCGATTGGGCGATGTTTGCTATATAGATTGGACATGCTCTCGAAGATAATGCGGTGGCGGTCTTCGTAGAAATCGGGTGCCTTGAGACGCTCGAGAACATTAGGAAAAGAGACGTCGGAAAGCAACAAAGCGCCGAGTAGGGATTTTTCGGCCTCAACGTCTTGGGGTGGAATGCGCCCAGCGGTGGACTCAGTATTTTGCGTCATAAAACCTCCTAAAATGGAGGCAAGTGCGGCTTAGTTAAAATGGCAGGTCACCGTCTACCTCCTGTACGCCTCCCATTATATCAGAAATTTGGGAGAGTGTGGGGTCTTTTGGGACGGGAGGCTGGCCAATTTCGTGAATTTGGAGACTGAAGCCGGTAGGTAGGAAGCTGAGTAGAAGATCGCGATTGCCGGGTTTTTCGAGGATGGTTTTGGTAAATTTTTGGGTCGGATAGAGGTGGAGACAATTGTTGAGGCATTTTTGGCTAACTTTGGCGAGCTGACTACCGACGGCGGAATTGGCGTTTTTAACGCTTTCTTGGAAGGTTTGCCAGTCAAAATCGGTGATTTTGGCATTGTTTTCAGTGGTTGCGATGGTCGCTTCCGGAACCTTTTCTGGCTCATTTTTGGCGTTTTTTACAGGAGCTTTTGGTGTTTTAACGGTTTCTAAGGCAGTTTTTAGCGCTTTTGGGGTCGGAGTAGGGTTTGATAGCGCTTTTTTAGCAGAAGTGCTTTCTGGGGCAGTTTGAGCCCTTTGGGCGGGTTCTGATGGGCTTGAGGCGATTTTTGGCTCGGTATGGGCGATTTTGGGCGTTTCAGTGCTGTCTTGAAGGAAGGCGAGGAGGAATTTTGCTTCGGGGAAGGGGGGTTTGACCTCGGGTAGGCGGGATAGGAGGGGCAGAAGATTTGGTTGTGGATTTTTGACAATGATGTCGATGAGCTCGGTCGTGATGATTTCGGGCTGCAGGCCACTGTTTAAGAGCTCGTGAATGAGAGTAATGATGGTTTCGTGGTTGTGATCTTGGTAGGCGCTGAGCAGCTTTTCCAGCATGGTAGTTTCGGGTAAACCGAGTGCGCTATTCAGAAGTTCAGCGGTGATCTCATGGTTAGTTAGGGTAGTGATTTGGTCGAGGAGACTGAGTGAATCGCGGAAAGATCCGCCACCGCGACGGACAACGATATCCAAGGCCTCGTCGGTGATTTTGATTCCCTCTTGGTTGGCGATTTTACGCAGATGTTGTTGCATAATTTCTGGTTCAGCGAGTTTAAATGTGTGGACCTGAGCGCGCGAAGAAATCGTGATCGGGACTTTGTGGGCGTCGGTGGTAGCCATAATGAAAACGACGTGTTCGGGCGGCTCCTCGAGAGTTTTTAAGAGGGCGTTGGAGGCGGATTTGGTCAACATATGGATTTCGTCAATAATATAAACTTTGTACTTACCCTTGGTGGGGGCGATGACGGCCTTTTCGCGTAGCTCGCGGATGTTGTCGACGCCAGTGTTGGAGGCGGCGTCGATTTCGATGATGTCGAGATAGCTGTCTTCGACCTCATAATCAAATTGATTGACAGCGTGAGCAAGAATGCGAGCGACTGAAGTTTTGCCGGTGCCGCGGGGGCCGATAAAAAGGTAGGCATGGGAGATTTTGCCCTGTTTGAGTGAGTTCTCAAGGGTAGATGTAATGCCGGTCTGACCAACAACGTCGGCAAGTTTGGTTGGGCGATATTTGCGATAGAGAGCTTTAGAACCGGACATCTAGAGCGCCGCCTCAACGGCAGCCCAGGCGGCTTGGTCGTTGTTGGCGGGGATGATGGCCGAAACTTGGCTACCTTCGCGCAGGTGGAAATAAGTCACTGAGGCATAAAGGACTTCGTATTCACGACCGCCAACCTCGATATAATATTTATCATCGTGATGCACAAGTGTGCCGATCACGGCTTTGCGCTCAACGGGACCAATCTGTTTGTAAAGAAAACGACCTTCAGGGGTGATAGTGAGTTTCAGAATGTCGCCTTCGATCAGCTTGGATTTCGAAGCGTAGTTGGCGGGAACAGGATAATTCTTGCCATCGGGACCAATCATAATCTGACCATCAAAAACACCTTCGATGACCTTTCCTTCTGGGCTATCGACCACAGTCTCGCGCGGGGCAGTAATCGCTTCGCCGTCGCCGAGGACCGAAATCAAGAGCTCTTTAGCCGCAGCTAAGTTAGTTTCAGCCTCCTGAATCAGACCGCGTAGTCGTTTAATTTGTTTTTCTGGTAATTCAGACATCACCTCGCATCCAGTCTGTTTAACTTTTATTACTAATACTATACTACTGGACGCTAGTCAAAATGTCAAGGTTGGAAATTCGGCCAGTTTTCCACTGAAAAAACAGAAGTATGGCGGAAATCGTTGTAAAAATAACAAACTTAAGCGGGATGGAGTGGTTGGCTTGATGTGTGGGATTATTTTTGGATGGGAGCGGATTGTTTCGAGGCGGAGTCGGATTGGGCGAGATAGCATTCGAGATATTCGAGCCATTCGACGGCGTTTTCCTCGAGGAAGAATTCGCGTAGAAAATTAACCATAAAATCGTGGCGTTTGGCAGATTCGGCTTGTCCAGACTTAGTGAGCATGAGGTCTTTGAGATGGAGAATTTTTTCGAAACAGTGGCCAACGCCGGTTTCGGCCGCAGTTTGGGCGGCATATTGCTCAGCGGTAAGATTTAGGCTTGGAAAGAGCTGGCGATCGAAAAATGGATGATCATGTTTGAGCTGATAAGCATAAATGCGCAGAAGTCCGTGAGCGCCGAGACCGTCACACATATCAGCGTCGGAGACGATTTGGCCAGCAATGTCTTTTGGCTTGAGACCTCGGAGGCGTTTGCTGTAGCCGATGGTCTGGAGTGAATCGCAAACTTTTGCAAGGATTTCGGGGTCTATTTGGCATGATGTCATAATTTTTCGGGCATGAGTGAGGTTTTGAGCGCAATCATCGCCGAAAAGTTTGTGATCGTCTACGTCATGCAAGAGGGCGATAAGCCAGACTAAGGCCGGGTCGGCTTGTTCGGTAGCAGCGAATTTGAGAGATAAGTCGAGCACCCGCGCAATGTGGTCCGTTGAATGGCCTGACCGGTCACTCTGCAAAAGTGTATACACTTTTGCCTTGACTTCTTCAAGGCAACGGGGGCTTATTTGAGACATATATTTATTATAACACCAAAAAATATCGGACCTGATTCCCTGGTGGGAGCTTGGTCCGATATTTTGAGATTTTACTAGCTTGCGCTTAGAGATTAAGCTAATTCGACAGTAGCGCCAGCTTCTTCGAGACTCTTCTTCATCGTCTCGGCTTCGTCTTTCTTGACTTTTTCCTTGACGGTGGCTGGAGCGCCATCAACGATGGCTTTGGCTTCGCCAAGACCAAGGCCGGTGATTTCCTTCACGGCTTTGATGACGGCAATTTTCTGAGCGCCGGCGTCTTTCAAGACGACGTCAAATTCAGATTTGCCTTCATCGGCAGCAGCGCCACCTTCAGCTGGAGCAGTAGCAACTGCGACAGCCGCGGCGGCTGGCTCGATGCCATATTCGTCTTTCAAGAGGTTTTTGAGTTCGTTGACTTCGAGAATAGTCATGTTGACTAGTTCTTCGGCCAGTTTTTTGATATCTGTAGCCATAATTATCCTTTACTAATAAAATTATAATATATTATATTGTGGTTGGTGCTAATTTGCTTTGGCTTCGAGGCCAGAGATGATCCCAGAAAGACCGCCACTGATACCGGAAATAGTATCGTTGATTGGCGAAAGGAGCTGGGCCACAACCTGGGCGATAAGCTCGTTTTTGGACGGCATTTTCGCCAAAGTGGTGATTTCGGCCTGATCCATGGCTTTGCCTTCACCCGAGAAGCCACCAGCAAGCTCGAGGGCGGGATGGTTTTTGGCAAACTCGGCCAAGACTTTAGCTGGCGCCACTTCGTCGCTATCAGAGATAGCGTAGATGAGCTGACCAGTAAGCCCGGTAGTGTCGGTATCTTTATAGACCGCGATTTCGTTCATGGCCACGCGCACGAGGCGGTTTTTCACGACTTTGATTTTGACACCGGCTTCGCGGGCGGCTTTGCGTAACTCTTGGAGGTCGGCAACGCTGAGCCCTTGATAGCGAGCATAAGCAGTCAATTTCGCGTCGGAAAGGAGCGTAGTCAAATCAGCAACCAAAGTATCTTTTTTCGCTTTTGAAATTGCCATAAAAGTTCCTTAGGTATTGTTTTAATTGAAAAATATGTTCTAATATCTTTCTAAGCGAACCTTTTTGGGGTTTGTCGCGATTGGAAATGAAAATTAGGGACATATTTTGCTAATTTTGATGAATTTGGCAAGCTAGCAAATTGTTAATTAGCGTTACCAAAATAAGAGATTTTCCCTAGAGATTTCCTCGGTAGCGTGATTAAGAGGTGTTCTCGACGATTTTAAGGTCGAACTGGGGTGATATGGCTCTATTGAGCGAGTACTTCCAGAAAAGCCCTCAAACGCTGTTAAACGGTTCCTCCGCTACGGTCTTCGGTAACTGCTTTGATTTTAGCAAAAATGTTGAAAGAAGTCAAGGTCTACCGGGGATAAAATGGATGTTTTTGGATGAGTATTTTTGCATAGCCGTTTTTGTCTAGGTCTAGCGAGCGGTGGATTTGACTAACTTGGCATGGAGGACGATTTTGGTATGTTCGTCTTGACAAGTCGAAAGAGTGATAATGCGATCGGAGGTGCTGACTGGAGTATGGAAATCATAGAGGCTGCGAGAGCTGATAGTGCTGAGAAAATCTTCGAACATGCGGGGCTCGGGAAAGGAGGTTTGGATATAGTCATTGGAGTCGGCCAGACGATAGATGCTGAAAACTTGCCAGATTTGGTTGGCGGCGGGGCTAGAGGTGCGTAGGAGAAAATTGTCGGGGTTGCTTTGCCAGGAAGCGGTGAAAATGCGTTTTAGGCTGCCAAACATCGAGCCGTCTTGACGACCATGAGCGTAGATGATTGTGTTAGCGTCATAGGTTTTGGCGTCGCGGAAAGTTTGGCTGCGATAGTCGAGAAAAACCCAACCGGCGCTATTGCGACTCTGATTGAAGCTGCGGTTCAGATAATAAGAATTGTCGGAATGCTGGGTGACGGGGTAGTTAATGTCGGTGCCGGGGAGATTGAGCCAAGCAACAGTCTCGGGATTTTGACGCTTTAGATTCGTAAAATCGGCTGTAAGATAATCAGTGCTGCGAAAATCCCAGTAGGGGTTAAAAGTGTCTTCCTCGTCCGATCCAGCAGATTGGGAAGGGTCCGAGGAAGACGGAGTAGTGCTAAGATTAGTGCTAGCAATGACCTGTTCGGTCTCTTGCTGAATATTCCAGGAGTCGAAGAGCCAGAAAGTCAACATAATGAGGGTGAGAAGAAAGACACTGATGGCGATAAAGATAATGATCAAGCAGACTTTCTGGGCAGTGCGACGGGCCATGGTGGATTTAATGCTTAGCAAATTTGCGGTAAGCTATCACGCCGCCAGCGATGAAGAGAGTGGAAAGGCCGAGCACCATGAGATAGATTCCAGCCTGGTCAAGAGTGTTAGGATTTTCCTCGGTCACGGCGTTGTTGGTGCCGTAGACAGCATACTCGGAGAGATGGCTGGTGGTGAAGCTGACAAAACCGTTAGCGTAAGTGGTGTCGAAAGTCTCGGCGACTTTGCCGTCTTTGAGGTAGGCGACGCGATAGAATTTATATTCTTCGGAAACTGGGATATAAAGAGTGTATTTGCCGTTTTCCATCGGGACAACTTGGTTGTTGTGGTAGAATGCAAAGTCGTAGGCATCAATATAATTGTAATTTTTTAGCGCAATGTCTTTACGATCGAGCTTGGTGACACGGAAGTCATAAGTCGAGTCGATAGCCGGGTCGGCGTAGATAGTGAAGTCGCCGTTCATGAAAATTTCCGTTTTCATGTCAGTAGGAGTGCTGGGAGTGCCAGGATTGACGCTAGTGGCGCCGGAATTGATAGCGGCGATAGCGTTATAAGTATTGCCGGATTGAATAAGCTGGATTAGATTGTTTTTGGTCGTAGCGTCGACGGGGCCGAGTGAGGCGACATTTTCGCCAGCAAAGACAAATGGAGTAGTATTGCTACTTGGGACGCCATAGAAATCCATGAGACGTTCAGCTAAGGCCAGATTGTCATTAGTTGAAGGAGAGACTGGTGTGCCATTGCCGGCTAGCAAGAAGCTTTTGACGACGAATTTGTCGCTATAATTTGGCAAAAGTTCATCGGCGACGAATTGGAGGAAATTTTTGCAGTTTTGGCAGCCAGCGAGACGGAAAAGATAGATGATAGTTTTGTTCGTATCAGTGTCGGTATAGTTTTTAATATCATAGGTAATTCCTTCGGCGGTGAGTACGTCGGACAAGTTCTCAACTTGATAATTGTTAAGATCGATAGGTGCGCCGGCGGCCGAAGCGCGTCCCAGCGGAACTAAAACTGACAAAAGCATAGCACAGGCTACGGCTAGGAATTTTTTCATAAAATTCTCCAATTAACTAATTTATTTCAGTGTATCAAGCTGGCATGGAAAAGGCAAGGAGTTTACACCAAAAAGCACCCGTATAATCGGGTGCTAGCTGGAAAACTATCAATGTTAGTTATAGATATTTTCGACCAAGATGGAAGGACCTTGGGAAGTCGTGAGATAGAGCGATTTCACGAAGGCGCCTTTGATCGAGGCTGGGCGCTGACTCTTCAGGGAATTCAAGAAAGTTTCAGCGTTTTCGAGCAATTTGGCTTGGTCGAAACTGGTTTTGCCAAGGCCGATATGGACGATGGCTTGTTTGTCGACGCGATATTCGACTTTACCGGCTTTGGCTTCTTTGACGGCTTTCTCAAGGTCAACCGTGACAGTGCCAGCCTTAGGGTTTGGCATTAAGCCCTTCGGTCCAAGCAGACGGGCGAATTTACCGAGTTTTGGCATGTAGGCTGGAGTGGCGATAAGAACGTCAAAATCGAGTTCGCCTTTTTCGAGCCGGCGGAGGAATTCTTCATCTTCGGCAATGTCAGCGCCAGCGGCGGCAGCTTTTTTCGCTTCATCAAGCGGCGCAAAAACAGCGACGCGGACGGTTTTGCCATTGCCGTGAGGAAGGACGACGGTTGAACGGATGTTTTGGTCGGCTTGGCGCGGGTCAACGCCGAGGCGGACGTGCGCTTCGATTGTGGCGTCAAACTTGGCTGGATTGGTCTGGGCAGCGAGCTCAAGCGCATCTTTTAGGCTGTAAGCTTTGCCTTTTTCGACTAACTTGGCTTTTTCTTGGTACTTTTTGCCACGGCGTTCGATTTTTGGACGAGTGATCGGCGCGGCGCCACGCGGCTTATCGCCAGCTTCAGCGAGGGCTTTGTTCTCGGCTTTGCGGGCTTGGCGCTCAGCTTCGGCTTTCACTTCTTCGATGTGTTTTTTAGATTTTTTGCCGGATTTGGCGTAGGTTTCTTCGGCAACTTCGGTAGTATCGACAGCTTCCTCGGAGACCTGATCCTGAAGATTTGTATCGTCTTCGATGACTGGAGCTGCGTTTGAAAGATTTTCGGTGTTTTCCACCGGAGCAGTATTTTCTTCTGCCATGATGTTCCTTTCTGTGGTGTTTACGAAACGATCGGCGCTTTAACCGGAGCTAAAACGGTGATTTTAGCACGATGAGCGGAATAACGAGTAGCGTCTCTCCCACGGATTAATATAGTATATTGACTATTATAGCAAAATATCTTTTGAAAAGCAAGTTTTGGCTGCCAAACGGGCGAGTTATACTTGATTTTTATTGAAAATGGTAATATAATAAGGTCGTTGCTGTTATAGAAACAGGGCTGTTTATAGATGGAGTTAGGGGGGTGAGATGAATGCAAAAAAATTCGAAGAGCGATCATCGGCAAGGTAATTTTTCCTGGTGGGAGAAGCTGAGCTCGCCGGCTTATCGGCGGCGCTTTTGTGGCTGGATGAGGACGCATTTTGCGGACGCGATGATTGGTCCACGGACGGGATTATACCTCATGAATTATTGGCTGTTCGCGGTAACGATCGCGGAAGTTGTGCAGATGTTACTTGGAATTATGCTGGGTGAATTTCTCTATGTGTTGTGTCGGGCAATATTTGCCAGCCTGTTTGGCGGCGTATTGCTGCTTTCGACGACCTTGCTCGATGAGATAAAGCGAGCAGACAACGCGGGAACTTGGGAAATGTTGCACCATGAAGAATGAGGCTTCGGAACTGCTAGAGCAGGGATGAAGCTGGGAAAATATAAAACTATGCCGTAGCGAATAAACTTTGCGAATAAGCCCCGCTAAAATAGCGGGGCTTAAACATGCCGGAAATGAAGTTTTAGTCTTCGACTTCGACGCCCATTGAACGGGCAGTACCAGCGATAACTTTCACGGCACCATCGAGATCGATCGCGTTGAGCTGGTCCATCTTGAGCTTGGCGATTTCTTCGAGGTCAGCGCGGGAGATTTTGCCAACTTTTTCGGTGTTGGGGCGGCCACTGCCTTTCTGAATTTTGATCTTTTCGCGGATCAGATCATCAACCGGCTGACCAAGGCAGACCCAATCAAAGGTACGATCTTCATAAACTTTGATGTGGACAATGACGTTTTTGCCCATGTATTCCTTGGTTTTTTCGTTGAAGGGATTGATGAAATCCATCATGTTGAGACCCCATTGACCGAGCGTCGAACCAACTGGAGGTCCAGCGGTGGCTTTGCCGCCAGGAATGCGGAGTTTGAGATTGCCAGTAACTTTTTTTGCCATAGTTTAGATAATTCCCTTTCTGCGGCGGGCGAAGCTCCCGGGCAGAGTGATTAAATTAATAATCGTGCGTAACAAGTTTATTGTAGCATGGATGGTGGGATTTCGCAAGGCGAGAAAAGGTTATTTCTGGCGGCCGAAAAGTCGTCCAAAGAGTCCAGGTTTAGGCTGTTTTGCGGGGCTTTGGCTCTCGCTGGGGTTCGTGGACGACTGATTGGGCGTAAAGCGTTCAGCGACTTCGGGAGACATATAATGCAAGCTATCGTCAAGCGGTGTCTCGGAGGCAGAGGTATGCAAGACGTTGTCGCGTGGCGGGATGACGAGACTACCTTCGGGTGGAGTTTCGCCGGGTTTGAGATGGATTTCGCGACGAATGAAGCCACCTTGATCGCCGAAAGATTCAACTGGGCCGAGGATGACCGCATCGGCACGTTCGGGTGAGGAATATTCTTCACGTAAGGGGCGGCCAGTGACGGACTTTTGTTTCATATTTTGAGATAAGGCATCGGCGCGGAGATTATTAAAGGCTTCGTGATATTGCTGACGTTTGCCGTAAAAGTTATGTTTGAAATCATCCAGTGCGTCGGCGTAGGCTTTGGCTTTGAGCTCTGAATTGCCACGACGGATGTCATCGAGAAATTGATCGGCTGCGGGATCGAATTCGACTGGTGTGGGATAAGTTTTAAGCATATTCGTCACGTCGTCAGGGTCAGTCGATTGCCAATTTTCAAAGCCGCGATGACTAAAATTAGCGAGAATGCGACGCATATGCTTTGTGTCGAGCGAGTTGAGGACCTCGGCGGCTTTTTCGTCATGTTGGCCAGTGGGTGGAGTGAGATGTTTCAGGAAATCGGATTCGTATTGGTCGGTGATCTGACCATTATTGAAAAAATCGTAAACTTTTTGGTGCTCTTCGGGCGAAAGGAGCGGCGGATTCTCGGCGGTCATCGTATCGGTGCCGTAGAGAATAGCACAAGCAAGCTTATCTTTCTGACGCAAACGCTTTTGACGGGCTCGTTCGGCGAAATTAGCAGTAGCGGTTTCGGGGGGTTGAATTATTTGGGCATTAGCGCGATGGCGGGCAGCTGCGTCAGGATCGAAACCGCCGTTCGGCTCAATATTATTCCAAGTGGCGACGTTAGGGTTTTGGGAGTTTTTAAGTTGGTTATGGTTCATAAAGTGATTATAACACGGTTTAAGATTTTTGATTCTGCTTGACGAAGTAATATCGTAATGAAGCCTACACGTTAATTTTGATTGCCAGCTATTGGTTTTTCGATTCTGTTCTAACGAAGGAGGCGCGTCGCCATATCCCGTCGTTACGGGTATGGCGCGCTCTTCCTCCTCGTAAGTCCGGATCCTCCTTCGTCAAAACATGAATCAAAAAACCAGAACAAACAATCAAAGTCTTGGTGCACACTTCATTACATTATAATTCTTCGTCAAAGCAGAAGCAGAAAAAGTAGACGTCAAGCATATCCGTTATCTCCTATATATCTAACTCGTGGCGGGAGCGTAAGCGAAGTCTTTGGCGCGTTGAGGGTCGCAAGCTTCTACGGCTATTACTGGACAAACGCCGCTCTAGGCTCAGAATCTTATGCATATGTTCTTCATTTTGGCGCTATAAGCATTTTCCCAGCGCACGACGGCAGTCGATGGAATGGCTTTACGGTCAATCCTCCAAATAAACTATTACTCGGCCCGTAAAGCCAAGCCAACGGATGAGGCTATTTGATGGCAAAATGTCACCATAAAAATTCAAATAATACGCGTCCGCTGGAGTCTCATAGGCAGTATTAGACCAAACATACCCTTCGAACCCTGCAAACCTCAAAGACCCAACTTCCATATGTATAGTCCCGCCACGAGTTAGATATATAGAAGATTTTTAGATGTTTGATTAGCTTTCGTTCAGGATTAGTTTTTTGCCCGAAAGATGTGGATATTTGCTGGATTGCTTGACTTTTTTCGAGATGTGTGCTATAATGGAGGGATAGGGGGTGTTTTTGCACCTTAAAAGAAAGGATGTGGTATGATTGAAGAATCAGGAGTTAGAACAGCGAGGGCTGATAAACACGGCGGAGAAAGCTGGAGGAACGGATAGCCATAGTCAGTTTCTGGAGATTTTGACCAAGATTGAGGAGCTGGGGGTGACGGTTTCTGAATGGTTGCAACCAACAAATTATCAGAAGGCGAAAGAATCGTTCTTAGAATGCGCGAGGCATTTGTTGTTGACGCATGAGTCGGGGCAAATGTCGCCGATGCGGCCGAGTTTTGTCTATGGGAAACTCGATGTAGCGAAAATCAAGGCAAATATTGCACGATGTCGGCTCTTAAGCCTGGAAATTATGTACGCTCAGCTGAGCGATATGGAACGTAAACTGGCACATTATTTATTTAGCGAGGTGTACCAGAAATGGCGTTTGCTGGAGGCGGCGAGCGATCTCGATCAGTTTGCGAATTTGGATAACACAATTTCGCGACAGACGGTGGAAGCTCGATACCGGAAATTTAACGCCAAGGTCTATGGTGAGCCGGACGAAGAGATCTTTTTGAAACTGCTGAATTATCAGCTTGGGCAACTTTCACAGGAAGATTTGGATGAAGCGGATTGGGAAGTGCGACTGGAGCTGGAACTGAGATTAGTGGATCTTGAGGTGCAAGATTTGAATGAGCGTTTGCACCCGGATCAGACGCCGGTTTATACTCCGCGGGCTTCTACCGTGCGAGCATTTTCGACTTTGATGAAAATGTGGCAGCGGCCGTTGTTGAAGTATCTGCCACAACCGAAACCAACATATAGTGCGGACGAAGTGGCAATCATGTTGGAGCGGATTTTGGATAATGAATATCCGGAATCGAAATTTGGCGTCGAAATTGATGAAGAGCGAGCGATTTTTTCGGTCGACCAAATCGAGCGACGTATCAAGATCCCTCGACGAAGAGCTAGAGGCGATTATGACTTTGCTGATCTTGAGGCGCTGATTTTGGGTCATGAGTGGTCTCATATCGTGCGCGGGATTCTGTATGAGAATGCGCCGATTAAGATGTTGTCGTATGGAATGCCGGAATATGAGGCGTTCGATGAGGGGGTCGCGAAATGCGTCGAAAATGCCTTACGCTATAAGTGCGGCATGGAGGCGCTCGGCGGAATTGATCATTATGTCAATATCGGTTTGGCATATTTCGGCGGGCGAAACTTCCGGGAAGTCTTCGAGATTCGCTGGCGGATGTTCTATCTTGGCGACAAGACTAAAGGTCACTCAACGAGAGAACGGCGGGAAAAGGCGCAGGAATTAGCTTTTGCACAAACGGCGCGCGCTTTCCGGGGTACGGGGTACCTGCCAAACTGCAAAGATCTGGTGTATTTTAACGGTTCAACGCAGGTTTGGCAATATATCGAAAGTTTGGGAGGTGATTACCCGCGGCTGCGGGAAGAGCTGTTCGAGACCGGCAAGACTGATGTGACGAACAAGATGCATCGGCTGGCGCTGGAGCTGAACCGTAAGATGACGGAGGAAGATCAGTGTTGGTCTGTAACGACCAACGAAACGTCGGGGGAATCGTACTAGCATATGACGCTAAAGGACCTAGTTTACTAGGTCCTTCCTGTGTTTTAGGAGTAGTCGATTTAGTCGACTATGATTTCGTTTCGGTTTGGTTAGAGCTGTTTGACCTGGAGCGCATCGAGCTCGACGGGGGTTTCGCGGCCAAACATGGAAACCATGACTTTGAGCTTGCCCTTGCCTGTGTCGATTTCGGAGATGGCGCCGTCGAAGCCTTTGAATGGGCCATCAATAATCGAAACAACTTCGCCGATTTCGTAGTGGACGGAATATTTTGGATCTTCGACACCCATGCGCTTTTTGATCTTGGCGATTTCCTTTTCGGAAACTGGGGTGGGTTGAGTACCATTGCCGATGAAGCCGGTGACACCAGGCGTGTTGCGAACGATATACCAGGTTTCGTCGGAAAGGCTCATTTCGACAAGGACGTAGCCTTGGAAAATTTTGCGGTCAACGACTTTGCGCTTGCCATTTTTGATCTCGATTTGCTTTTCCTTTGGTACGAGAGCACCGAAGATTTTTCCCTTGAATTCGGGGCTATCTAAGCGTTGGTTGATGCTTTCGGCGACTTTGTCCTCGTAGCCACTGTAAGTACTGATGGTGTACCAGGCGCGAGTGTCGTCATAACGGTTTACTGCCATAAAATCTCCTCTCTTTTTGGCTGAATTGTTATTGACTTAATAATAAATTGAAAATAAAGGTGAATAAACTGTCAATCAGGACGATAAAAACGATGAAAATTGCACAATAGATTAGGACGGCTAAGGTCATTTTCCAGGTGTTGCCGCGGCTAGGCCAGCGGACCAGCCGGAGTTCGCGCCAAGAATCGCGCAAGTAGCGACCAATGGCAACGAAGGGACGAGCGAGCAAGAAGACTTCGCGGAGTGGTTTTTCAGTGGAACGGTCGGATTTTTGCTGAGATTTCTTTTTGCGGGCTTTGCGTTCGGATTTGCTCAGCTTTTGGCCTGGAATAGCTGCATCAGCTGGTTTGGCGGACGGTTCGGTTGCTTGATCTGGCTTTACGGCTTTTTCGGACGCATTGCTTTTCGCGACGATTTTGGTGGTGTGGACGGAATCGGATTTTTGCGCTAGGCCACGTCGGGTGGCTTTGGATGATTTTTTCTTCGTCATAATTGATTACTCTTAGTTATTCTTTGATGATGCTTGATTGCTAAGATGTTTGTTTAGTTTTGTGTCTGGTCGGTTCTTGTGTTTGTGAGCCTAGTATATCAAAAAAAGTCTGATACCAGACTGTCAAGTTTATTTTAGCATAGATTCCGCTCGTTGGGAAGAAAAAAGAGTGATTTTGTGATATTTTTTATATTTTTTTATATTTTTTTATATATAGTAGGTTTTATGTGACAAAACGCGAGAAAGTGAAACACCGTTTTTGGAAAAGTGTGGTATAATTGGGTTTGTAAGCCGTTGGGGATTCGCCAAGTGGTAAGGCACCGGGTTCTGGTCCCGGCATTCGGGGGTTCGAATCCCTCATCCCCAGCCAAACAATAAAGTAGACATAATGTCTACTTTATTGTTTTAGTATGGGCGTTTTGTTGAAAACTTGAGAGCCGGAGGGCAAGTTACTAAAAATCTTATGTTTGCGAATAGAGAGATTTTTTGGTAGAATAAGGGCAATAATTTAAGGTGAACAGAAAGTTCGACCGATGGGAGAAGTGATTATGGCAAATATTAAAGACGGTGCACAGACTGAGGCAAATTTGGATGATCGAAGTCTGCTTTTGGCGACAAATCATCGTTATTTTATGCGTGAAGTAGTGGCGATTGTGTGCGAATTATCATTGACAAGTGTGATTTATGCTTTCTTTGTGTGGATGTGTCTAGTATTGACGGGTGCGGGTGCGTCAGATGGTGCAGTTGTGGGGACGATATTTGTGTGTTTGGCATCGTTGGCGTATTTGGCACTGATTATCTTTGAGCTTGCAAAAATCATTAGCCTACATAAGAAAGTAACACGAGTAGAGGATGCCTGTATCTTTACGATTGATGGCGAAGAGTGGGATTCGGTGCATCAGATGTTAGAGAAAAGAGCCTAGGATTCCAGAGACTTATTCTGATTAAAAGGCTAGTTTGGAGAACGTGGAGTTTCGCTGATATGGACTTGGCGCGTGGAAAGGGTGGGGATGACGCGGCTTTGGTTGACAATGCTACGGAGTTCGGAAAGCTGCGTTTTGTTGATTGATGAGCTCTGAGCTTGGAGGAGGCGGCCGAGAAGAGTGCGTAGTGTGGGTTGCGTGCAAATATGGCAGTTCTCCGGTAGGTTGGTGATGGATTTTAGGGTGGTTCGGGAGCCGAAGACGATGACGGAGATAACTGGTGGATTAGTGATTTTTGAGTGGAGTTTTTGATAGCTGGCAAGTGAACATTGTAAGGCAGCGATGTGGAGCTGATTTTGCTTCACGGGATTGTAGAATTGGTGTTTTTCTTGGCCAAAGTTGATGGTCTCGGTCCAGTAACGGTCGGTGCCGCGACCATAAATCCAGCCATTAAAATCTTTGGATTCGAAAACGAAGATTCCTTGTTCGCTAAGGGCGAGACAGTCAATTTGAGTGAGACTGACGTCGGGTAGGGTTGAGCATTTTGCAAAGCGACTGCCGTAGGCTTGGGAACTGGAGGGGTCGGCAAAATCGGGTTTGGGAAAGAAGAGGTCGACAAAAATGTTTTCTGCTGGGAAGAGTTGCTCGAGACTGTGTGCGAGACGAGTCTCGGCGGGGGTGAGTTGAACAGGATAGGGTGAAGTGATTTTAGTCCCGCGGATTCTGCAGGTTTTTGGCTCGGGTGAATCTTGAGGCATGCCGGAATGACTAGAATGGAGCTTTAGTTTTTGCGCTTTCCACTACTGGATTTAGTGCGGCTGGCGGATTTGAGGGACTTCGTTGATGAGGAGCTTTTTGCGGTTTTGTTCATGGTTTTAGTCATTTTATTGTTCTTGCTGGTCTTTTTGGCTGAACGAGTAGAAGTTTTGGCTGATTTGGCGGCAGAGCGAGAGGTGGAAGCTTTGGCAGGGTTCGTGTTGAGACTGAGATAGCGACGGAGGGAGAAATAGATGGCGAAGGAGCCAGCGAAGAGGAATAGTGTTACCATGACAAAGCCTTGTGAGAGTATAACTTCAGCGAAACCTTGGTTGAAGAGAGTAGAGGCGGCATCACTGATAATACCGGTGTTGGGTACATAAGCAATTTCACCGAGCGGGTTGAGGAAGAGCATGGAAGCGTCGCCAATGATGTTGGAAGGTGGGTAGATGCGGGGTGGCGTGGTAGGAGTGGGAGTTGGCGTGGGATGTTCGGGATTTGGAGTTGGGACGACTGGAATTACTGGATCGGGGTTTCTAGTGTAGGTGACGACATATTCGAGGTCATCATTTTCGACTTTACCGGAAATCGTGGGCTGGTCTGGAGTGTAGCCGTCAATCGATGGAGAATCAATGCTGTATTCGTCTTCGGGCGAAAATTCACCAGTATAGTCGTCGGCAATTTCGTTACCTTCCTCATCGACGTACTTGATGTGAACGATGTAGGTGGGTGGTTGATCGAAAGTGGGGCGGCCGGTATAAGTGACCGTATCATAATCATAAGTTACACCCGCAACGCCGTCCATGGTGGTGTAGAAGTTGATTTGTTGGTCCATTTGACCAGATAGCTCAGAGGTTTCGGTGAAATAGCGGAAATACATAGTGTCGCCCGTAGTGCCGGCGGGGGAAAGATTGATTACAGTGTCAAGAGTGAAGCCGCTGGTGTCGTTAGATGGGACGGAGATGCCGATTTTTTGCCAGGAATCAGGATCGTTTGGCGTGGCAGAATAATAGAGCGTTTCAATATTGAGCGGGACGTAGCCATCGATGTGGTGATCTTCGGTGGTGCCATCGAGGTGAGTCTCGTTGGTATTTTCGCTAACGTAGGCGGCAAGACGTTTGACATCGAGCGGGCGTTCGGGGTCGCGATTGGTGATGCTGGCAATGTTTTCGACTAATTTGCTTTCGGTGTCGCCAACTTTGCCGATAATGGTGGACTTGAGATCGCTGTCGGCAGAAATTGGCCAGTTCATGTTCGAGATTGCAATGCGAGTGTTAGATTCACTAGTACTGCGTTCGGCGTAGAAGAAGTCGAGGTTGACGACGTCGCCGGATTTGAGACCAGTTTTGACGGTTTTGGTAGCAGTGGTGCGGTGGCATTTGTTTTCAAGCTGGCTGTTATAAGTGTCGTAGCCGATTTGAAGGGGGCTAGGAAGAGTTTGGCGACAATTTTGGTCGGTATTGACGTTGTTGACAGTTGAAATGACGTTACCATTTTGGTCGATTTTGAAGTTCCCTTCGGTGTCTGCATGGAGACCGCCAAGATCAAGTACGAGTTGGCCGTTGAGGAAGACCCAAACATCGTCGTCGCCACTAAACCAGAATTGTTCGGTGCCGTCGGCGCTGATTTTCATGGGGATGCGCATATGCGCGGTAAAATGGAAGTTGTGACCAGTTTTGGTGGCAGGGTCGTCTTTGGAAAAATTTACGTCATCGAGCGGGAAAGTACCCCTACTTCCATATTCATAAGAGTTTTTGCCGGTGCGACGAAAAGTCACTTCACGGCTGATTTTTTTGGAAAGTTGTTTGCCGTTTTGGTCGGAAGTTTCATGGAACCAGCGATAGAAATTATCAGTGGGCTGAACTGGATTGTTACCAGTAACGTTGGCGGTGAAAACGTCGTGATAAGCGTTCCAGGCATCGATATTGTTGGCGTAAGTCGGGACGGGCAAACCGTCAGCACCGAGTTGATCGCGGACTACGCCTTGGATAATGCCCTTAGCGTAGAGGCGGCAATTGCTCCATTCGAATTGTCGATTTGGGTCGTTGCAATCGTCTTCGCGTTGGTCCCAGTAGGTGATAGGAACGGTAATAGTGTCTGGATTACCAAGTGAGGCGGCCTTCCAACTAGCGGGGATGCCATTTTCGTTTTGGACAGCTTCGAGTGACATAGCACGCACTAGCGAAGAGACGGCGACAATAGTTAGAATTAAAAATGAGGCGCACGCAGTGAAACGAGCGATTGAGCAAAGGCGATGTTTCATAAGTTTTTGCTTGTATTTTTCCCTTGGCATCGTAAATGACCCTGTTTAGCAATTTATATCGATATTTACTATATATTGTATATGGTGGTTAAGCTTTTTTCAAGTTTTTCACGATTATGGGGTAGAAGTTTACGAATGTTACTAGGTAGACAGAAAAAAGTCGAGGTGCTAAAATGATGATACGTAATCAGTCATCAGGGATGAACTGGTTATAGTATATTCAAGGAGGTGTGTAATATTGCAGAACGCAATTATTACAAAAAAAGAAGGTACTTTAACAAGAGAGGAGCTACACGGGAAGACGTTTGAGTCCATCTCTCCAGATGAGGTGATGCACGGTTGCGGCTTCATGCAGCAGAATCGATTGAAGGACTCTCAGTACTATATTGCCATACATTATATGTATGTTGATAGCGGTACTCCAGAGTACAAGGTTCAAGCGGTCTATGCCAAGATGAAACATTTTTGGCTCGATGATCCAGAAGCCGGAGTTGAAGGACAACAGCGGAAGCAGATTGTTGCAGCACTGGATCGGTGTTGGCCGGAGGCACAGAAGATTTTACGGGAACAGCCGGCGACAACTGAGATTATGCTCGACTACGGATATAGGTCATTGTTCATATTGCCATATGTATTGAGAGGGGCGAATGCGATGGCTCTAGCGATTGCGTATGGCAAAGCGTATGATATTCTTGGTAATTTCCGCTGGGTGCCGCTGGAAGATCTTGCTTGCTTCCATATTATATGGGAAGCAATTTGTGTCGGTGTGCGTCGAAGAGGTGCAATCGAAGTGGAGAAAGCGATTGCGACAGACTATCACTTGAACGCAGAGTGGGAATTAGCTTTACTGGGGGCGGGCGTGATGGCACCGTGGCTGTTACAGAAAAATGTCCCGCTTGAGAAATTAACGCAGAATTGTCATATTTCTGCAGTTGATATGGATCCGCGTTGTGCTAATGAGTGGTTGCCACTGGTGGCTGGCGCGAAGAATGTACAGAAAATCGATGAGAAACATACGCGAATTCCGAGATATAACATTGATTTCTATACGAGGAATATAATAGATTTTTGTCAGGCGGAAGAAAATCAGAGACGCTTTATGGGTGTACACACGATGGGGGTATTTTCGTACTATCGAAGCTGTCCAGATAAAGCGCTAGGGCTAATGATGCAGATAGAACGTACCGTCAAAGACGATGGCTATCACTTGATGGATCTACAGCTCAAGACGACACAGTCGATACGTAACAGTTTAACGTTCTGGTCGAGTCCGGCTTTAAAACAGGATGAGAATTTTAACGAAGCGTGTGATTTTGCGCGTTGGTTGGGTGATAAGACTGGTACGGTTCTTAAAGTGGTTGGTTGTGACATTGAACTGGAAGAACCGTCAACGGCGGTTTTCTGCTATACGAAACCGAAAATTTATGTTCCCGTGGCTGCTTAGTGTTTGTAGTTTTAGCTCCAATTTTTGTACACCCCGGTTTCTGTGCCGGGGTGTCAACGTATAAAAATGCTATTGCGTTTCTTGGAAAAGATATGTTATACTTTGAATAAGAATTAGGAGGTTATATGAATTTGATATCGATCTTGTTGATCACGACGGCAGTGCTTTGTCTGCTGACTGGCTTTTTGTCGTTGGTTGGTTCTTCAAACAATGACCGCAAGCGCATGGCGTGGTTTTTTGCGATGTCGCTAGGTTGTGCGATGTGGACAGCTGGGATTGGTGTGTTTCGAGTATTACCATTAACATCTGGCGAAACTCTGACTTGGGCATTGTACGGGATTTATATTAGTTCGATGTTCCTTGCTGTAGCGACGCTAGGGTATGCAGCGTGGCGCTATACGATTGGTAAGGTGTTGACAATTCTCTGTATGTTTGGCGCGATATTTTTGGCAGCGGTTTTCTTGCACGATCCAAGCGTGTTATATACGGATATTACTTTGAGTAATGCGGGTAATTCAGTGGATCTTTACTGGGGTTGGTATTATATTGCTTATTGTTTGTTCTTCATTATAACGGACGGTGGATTTGTGGTTGCGCAGTTTTTGAATGCGAAGCGTGAACGCAGATTGAATGCGCGTAAAGGCAATTATTTACTGTTCTTCGGCTTTCTAGTAGCTGGGTCGTTAGCGGTGATTTTCGATTTGATTATCCCGCCGTATGATTATTCGTTGATCTGGATTGGGCCGTTGTCGTTAAGCGTGGTGATGATTATGTTCTTTTATGCGACTTTGAAATATCGTTTAGTGAGGATGTCTTCGCGTTGGTTGCAGGTCTTTGCCTATGGGGTGATTGCGACGATTGGGGTGATTATATATATGTTGACGTTCTATCTGATTTTTACTTCGCTATTTAAAGCTTCGGAGCCTTCAGCGTCGGTCTTAGTACTAAACTTCTTGATGATTGCGATTCTTTTGATGCTAATGCCGGTGATTAGCGAAGTTAGTTCGTCGATTAAGTCTTTAATTTCGGTAGGTCAAGTTGATATTGGCTATGTAATTAAGAAGTTGAATCGTTTGGCAGCGAAGAATTTAGATTTACGGGAACTGGCGAGTTTTTTGGCGGATCATCTACATTTTGCTTACGTTGGGTTTATTATTAACGGGCACGTTTATGGTTCGAAGACGCTGTCTTTGTCGCGCGATGAGATTGACCAGATTGCAAAGATGAAGACAACAAGCCGAAATGGGATGTGGCAAGTGCCAACGAAATCGGTGCAGAAGATTTTGGATGAGACGAATCTGAAGGCGGTGGCAGAACTCTATAACGCGAAGGGTAAGCCGTTTGGGCAGATTATCGTTGGTAAGCCGCTTGGAAAGTCGACTATGGAGCATCGCGACTTGATTCAGTTGGAGATGATTATTAATTTGGTTGCGTCAGTGATTGACTCAGGGAAGCATTTGCGTGCTTAAGGTAGTGGAGCAAGAGTAAAAGATGACTGCGAGACTTCTGAGACGAACCAAGATGGCGATGCTCTTGTCGCTGAATGCGGTAGCGATTTTGATCGTGGGGGTGATGATTTTTAGCGCGATTAATTTGAATGGGGGGATTGATTTTAAGGTAGTTTCGGAGAAAAGTGATCTGGTGAGTGGTTCCCTGGAGGAGTTGGGTTTGGTGGCTCCGGCCTTGGATGAGCTGACAGCACCCGTGGTAGTTTCGGGTAATAATACGACGACGCTGAGCGGAGGAGGTCAAAAAAGTGAACCGGTAATAACCGGATCAAGTTCGGCGAGCAGTGGAGGGATTAGTAAGGATCCGGTGCCGAATGGGCAACTTTGGAATGAGGATGCAATTACGATTTATCAGACGGCGGATTTTGATATATGTGTGGGTGGTGGTATGACTGGGCTGGGTGATATGTACTGGCAGACAAGTAATACAAATGTGATTGCGGGGTTTTATGGCGCGGCGCGGACTTGGTTGGGGTATAATGCGGAAAGTTGCCGTTATCCGGCGATCGTTGGGACAGGAACTGTGGAAATTACGGCGGGAACTTATGATGGTGCACGGCATGATAAATTGACAGTGACGGTGATTGCGCCGCCGGTTGAGCAGTGGAAGCGAGATGTTTTGGCATTAGTGAATCAGGAACGGGCGAAAAATGGTTTGGCGGCGCTTGAATGGGGCTCAACTTGTGAGGAGGCGGCTAATGTCCGGGCGCGTGAGATTATGAGTGTATATTCACACACGCGCCCGGACGGCTCTTCGTGGTCCACCGCCTGTCCCATCCCGGGCTCGGGTGGAATGAGCGGTGAGAACTTAAATGCGGGTAACGCTGCCGTATCGCCAGAGACTGTGGTAAGATCGTGGATGAATTCACCCGAGCACCGGGCGAACATCTTAAACCCAGACTTTAAGAAAGTAGCGATTGGTTTTGTTTTTGACCCGGGTTCACAGTATAAGACTTATTGGAGTCAGTATTTCTCAACCTATTAGATGTGATGGCGCGGATGTTTATTGGTGGTCGGATTGGAGTGCTAGCATTATAGTTGGGTGATGTTTTTGGAGATTGTACTGCATGACTGTTTAGTTGTACACCGTCTAGTTATCTGTCCCTTTTGATGACAGTTTAGTTGTTTTCTTCGACTTTCTCGACAATTGTTTCTTCGTTAGTTTCCCCGTTAGCTTCCCCGCTTGGTTCTAATTCCGTTTTGACGGTTTCGCCGGTGACGGCGGCTTCGATCATTTCACCCAGTCCAGCATTAGCTAAATGAGAAGTTTGGCGGGTTAAGAGGACTACGATATAATTATGCCCTTTGGTTTTAGTGCCGTCTTCGGCGGTAGTGAGAGGAAATTCGACGATGGCAGCATCGTTATAGATATCCCATCCCCCCCCGATGGCGGACCAACCGACCTTGTTATAAACATTGGCGGTCGAAAAGCCGCTGGGTAAGCCTTGGCGAAAGTCGCCGGCTTCGGCGGGTGGTTGATTGAGGGTGGAATCTTGCCATTTGGCCCATGATTCATCGGACCAGCCTTCGTGTGCATAATAAAGCTTTAGTAACTCAGTGACGTCGCGCGCGGAAGTCATGAGGGCGTCAGATTTGGTGTTGGTAAGGCCATGATCGGTAATCAGCTTGGCGACGCGGGCGGAACGCACTGGGTCATCCAGCATCGCTTCGGCGCAAGGATTGTGCGAGACGCGCATCATGAGATCAAGGCATTCGCCCAAAGTTTTGTCGCCAAGAAAAAGTTCGTTCGGGTCGTCGTTTCCAGCGTCAATTTCGCGATAAGCATCATAGGCATAAAATAATTTATAGACGGAAGCGGGTAGCATGACAGCGTCGGCGTTATAGCTCGCGGCAATCTGATTATGATCAAGGTCGTAAATCATGACGGAAACTTTGCCATGATTGTAGGATGTGAGCCATTCATCGACAACTGGTTGGAGATTAATAAATTCCGGATCAAGGACGATTTCAGCGGGCTCTTCGGGAGTTTGATCAATTGTCTCGGCGTGGGGCTCATTTTTTTGGAGCCATTTCCAACCGATGAATGCTCCACCGCTTAGAATAACTAAAACAACAATAACGATAAGAATGATTTTGGTCTTGGTTTTCATAAGTATAATTATAGCCTAGTTGGGGCTATTCGGCTACTTTTTCAGCCGTAATAATGAGGCGATGAGTGGCGTCTTGGTCGGGCAGTGGCTCGCCAGCGCAAGTCATTAAGACGAGGGTGGGAGTTTCGCTGGCGCTGAGGATTTCGGACATATTGATTTCGGCTTTCGGAGTGGTTTCGATAGAGCGGATATTATAAGTCTCGTTAGCGTAAACAATTTCTTGGCCGTTTTGGAGCTGATTGAGGCCATTAAAGATGGACGATGAGTGACCGATGAGCAAGATTTTGTTCTCGGCTTGACTGTAGCTGCCAGCGATTAGATCGGGAGCGATGAGCTGATGGTCAGCAAGTTCTAGCGGTTCGACTGGTGTAGTAAGATGGATACTCGAGATGCTAAGTTCGGGCAGGCCGGCATGGTTGATGGAAATGGCTGGTTGGACACCGATGAAAAGATAGACCGGTAGCATGGTTATGAAGAATAGTGCCGTAAAAACGCGCACGGTACGTTTCGACCAATGAAATGGATTGATATTTTCTAGACGCATGGCGCGAATAGACAAGTTCGTGCCTTGAACCGTCGGGCGGAGATGACGGTTGATTTGCCTAGATAGCCCAAAATAATGGCTACGCATTTTATTTACCTCCAAATACACTCTCTATTTGGGTCTATTATAGCACAAGTGGATTAAATGGGAAGAGTTTTTTGGAAGATTTTTAGGAAAAATTGGGGACTTTGGGGATTTTTGGAAGAACTGAGGGGTAATTTAGGATTTCTGGAGTTATAAGTTGACTGGTTCCCCGTCGAGGACGGCTTTGATATAGCCCTGGGCAGCTTCGATGGTCTTCTGGTCGGGCATCATGACATAGAGGGATTGTTGACCCATGGAATAGGTATATTCGCGGGCATCAGAGCCATCCAGACTGTAGTTATAGATTTGCCAATTGGGCATATCCTGGAGCTGGAGGCGAATGAGACCGGAGATTTCGTCTTTGCCAAAGTTGGTTTCGAGACAATTCGAAATGTCACTTAAAATGTCGGAATATTTAGTAAGGATGACGGTAGAATGCGAGATTTTATCGATGATAGCTTTTAGGACGTCTTGTTGGTTCTGGACGCGGTGACGATCACCGGTAGCGTAAGATTTGCGCTCGCGGGCGAAAGCAAGAGCGGTGGCGCCGTCCATATGAACGTTCCCTTCGGGGATAGTGATATTACGATTAGTCCAAGGGACGAATTTTTGGTCGGAATAGACTTCGATGCCGCCAATAGTGTCGACGAGGTTGACGACAGTGGAGAAATTAACTTTGACATAATAGTCAACATCGACGTTAAGTAGATCGCTGATAGTGTCGGCGGACATTTGAACACCGTAAATTCCGGCGTGGGTGAGTTTATCGCGGAGACCAGTAGTGCCGTGAAGCTGGACGTAATAATCGCGCGGGATGGATACGAGTAGGACAGTATGAGTCTTAGGGTTGACGACGGCGAGCATGTTGACATCGCTGCGACTGCGGTCGGAAATATTGCCGTAAGCATCGGAGCCGCTGATGAGGATGGTGAAAGGTTCAGTAGAGACATTGATATTTGGCTGGCCTGCGTCAGTTTTAGCTTCGACTTGGATTTCGATGGTGTGGACAATACGTGTGGAATCGGCGAAGCTGGCGTCGCTGTCTTCGATAACATCTTTGTGGACAGCGCTAAGGAAAATGGCGTCGGAAGTGTGGTTAGATAACATTGTAGAGAGGTCGCCGATTGATTTAACTTCGTTAATGTTCACATCTACGCTGGACTTTAGCTGGTCGAGCGCTTCTTGGTAAATTGGGACGCGTTCGTCAAAAGTGGCGATTTCTTTATCTTTTAGGTCGGCTAGATTCTGATAGGCGGAGTCTTTTTCGACGATAACGTAGTATTTTTCGGTGAGGTAGGATTGGCCGCTAAGCTGGTTCAGGAAGTCTGAAGTTTTGATGAGATAGGAGGTGGCGAAGAGATTCAAAAGAGAGAACACTAACGAGAGGATAAAAATCGGAATACGGATGACGGTTTTGGTCTGGGTGCGGCAGTTTAGGAAGCTGAAACCGAGACAGATGAGGAGTATGATAATAGCGACGATAATTAAATAGTGTGTCGGTAATAAATTAAGCGAAATAAACGTGCCGAGGAAGATGAGACTAGTTAATCCAAGAATGGTAGAAATTACGATGCCGACGAGGTGCAGGTGCGAGGATCTTTTAGTGGTGCA
Organism: uncultured Candidatus Saccharibacteria bacterium; assembly: GCA_948435375.1. Classification (GTDB taxonomy): domain Bacteria; phylum Patescibacteriota; class Saccharimonadia; order Saccharimonadales; family Saccharimonadaceae; genus Nanosyncoccus. The sequence continues at coordinate 46,323 of CAOJGQ010000001.1, read as the reverse complement.
TTTTGTTTCCGGGTCAATGTTTTTTTGAGATTTAGTGGGGTTGGTATGAGCTTTGGCTTTGGCGTCAGTTGGTTTTTTGTTGACCGTTTTGTTGTTGGGGTTTGATTTAGTTTCTGGCATGTAGTTTCCTATTTTCATTAGCTAAATATTATAATTTGTGTATCATTATAACATAGGAGTATTTCGACTATTTTTACCTTTCTTTTTTTGGAGATATAAGTTAGGTCCTAGTTCTAGCGTAGGTATTAATAGTAGGGCTAAAGGGTTTCTGGTTATATTGATCATAAAAGGCTCGATGAAAGACCAAATTAGAATGAAAATGATTATAGTGAGAGACCAATAGTCTTTTTTCTTTAAATAGTAGGTGAGGCAATACGTATAGGCGGCTAGGATGACTAATGTATAGATGATACCGAAGTCAAAGATTAAACGTGCGTATGAACTGTCGACAAAATTATACTCGAAATTATCGACGTTGACTTCGTCAGCGTAGCCGTATCCGCCCCATCCTTGCCAAACTATGTCTTTTCCAAAGATAGGAATTTGATAATTTTCGTAAGCTTGTGCAGTATATCTTAACCTTGAGCTAAATAGGCGATCAATTTTTCTCATGCTGTGCGGATCATGCATGTAGGCGACAGTCAAGGTATTGAATGCTATAAATAGTATTGCTGGTAAAATATAGCATATTACTTTGATTGCTGTCTGTAAGTGATGTTTTTTTGGTATGATTTTTTGCTGAATTTGTTGCTTAAGATGTGCTATTGTGGAGGCGTGTTGATTTTTAAGACGGGTGTAAGCGAGCCTTAGAAATTTGTCCATTGCGAGTATTGCTAGTAGAATTGTAATTAGGATGAAACTAAGTCTGCCGTCAGTAGCTTTGTAGAGGAAGATATTGAGGACTTCAAAGAGAATGATGTCAAAGATCTTAGCGTCGGAACGCTTTAGATAGAAATACATGAGAATAATAGAAAGATAGATGCCGATACAATCGGTCGCAAAAATGAAGCCTAAAGCATTTCTAGTTATGGCTGCTCTGGCAAAAGTCCAATTTGGGATAGCGCCAAGTAGAGATAAGCTAATCGTGAGCAGGAATAGCGTGATTGAAATATAGTAGGCGATTTTGATGAGCCTTGTGGTGTTCATTTTACGTAGTCCAGTTAGCGCGCAAAAGAAAAGGAAAAGATTACGGTTATGGGAGAAGATGAAGGACAAAAATGATAGGGTGGCAAAAATCATGATAGATAGAGATATTTTTCCACTCCGCTTGATGTCGATGCATGCTTTGCCTAGAAAAATAAGGCAGCAGGAATATTTTACGAGTTTGAAGAACTTGTCGATCAAGGGGGAAAATTCTGGAATGACGGTATAGTCTAGCATGGTGGCGAAGACGTAAATTCCGAATATTAGATAGATGACTTGTTCGATTGTGATATGTTTGATACGTTTCAACAAAAGATTATAGAGTACTTTGGCTTTTTGGGGTTGAGACTTTCTATTGGCAGTCATGATTAATCCTTATTAAATATATCTCTCGTGTAGATTTTAGTTTGAACATTCTGAAGTTGTCGATCGATGCGGTTGGCTAGTATGATATCTGACTTATTGATAAAATTATCGAAATCTTTGATTACTTTACATCCATTAAATTCATTTTGATCTTCTAATACAGGTTCGTATATGATTATATCACGTTGTTGTGCCTGAAGATTTTGAATAATATCTTGGATGGCACTGGAACGGAAGTTATCGGAACCGTTTTTCATGGTTAGCCGGTAGATGCCGATGGTTTTTGGATTAAGTTTAAGCACTTCGGTGACTATATGTTGCTTGCGGATTTCGTTAGCGTTGACGATGGCTTTAATAATATTTTGGGGAACTCCGTTGAAGTTGGCAAGCAGTTGTTTGCTGTCTTTCGGTAAACAATATCCACCATACCCAAACGAGGGGTTATTATAATGATTGCCGATACGGGGGTCGAGCGATATGCCATCAATAATATTCTTGGTGCTTAAACCTTTGATCTCAGCATAAGTGTCAAGCTCATTAAAATACGCAACTCTCATTGCAAGGTAGGTATTAGCAAAAAGCTTGACCGCTTCTGCCTCGGTGGGGTTCATAAATTTGATAGGGACATTTTCCTTGGGCGCGGCATCTTTGAGAAGGTTGGCAAATTCGTGCGCCGCCGGTGTTTTATCGCCAACAATAATGCGACTAGGGTATAGGTTGTCATATAGAGCATGTCCTTCGCGGAGAAACTCTGGCGAAAAAATGATATTATCGACGCCGTATTTAGCTCTTATAGACTGAACAAAGCCCACGGGGATTGTTGATTTAATGATAATTGTGGCGGTAGGATTGACGGAAATTGCTTTTTGAATCGTATCTTCGACACTGGATGTGTCAAAGTATTCTTTTTCGGCATCGTAGTTAGTAGGGGTGCTAATAATGATAAAACTTGCATCCTGAAAGGCGGCGCGATAGTCAAGTGTGGCATGAAGATTAAGCTGCTTGTTTTTCAAAAAATCGATGATTTCACGATCTTGGATAGGTGAAATGCGATTATTAATCATGTCGGCTTTTTCTGGTATGATATCGAGTGTCATGACCTCATGTTGTTGACTGAGTAAGGTGGCAAGTGATAGACCAACATAGCCAGTGCCAGCAATTGCAATTTTCATTTTTTCATCTCCTTTTTGCTATTATGCTTAAAAATTAACGTTGTGATTTTATGCGTAATGGTTTGGAATAGCTCATCTTTCAGTATTGATATTGAAACGGTGTAAACAGTAGCGCAGCTGGCGACGAGGATGATAGTGTGAAAAACACTGGGGGATAAATTGCAGCTTAAACAGAAACCAACGGCGTACATGATGATGCCGGCTATGAGAGGTTTGAACGATTTACGGAGGGCGTGTTTATTATTTATATAATGGCTGACATATGCTCCCATGATAATAGTTACGACTGTCTCTGCGATGATAGTGGCGATGGCAGCTCCATAGCTTTGGAAAAGATTGATAAGCAGAATGTCGAGGGTAAAGTTAATACAGGCTCCGCAGAGAATAGCAAAAGTAAATTTCTTATCTTTGTTCGTGGGAATTAAAAACTGTAGGCCGTAAAGATTATTGAGGCCGATGATGACGATTAGCGGGGAAAGTAGCTTCATTAGGGTGGCGGCTTTGGTGTAGTCTGGACCTAGATACCACGGAATAAAATTATCGGCAATAATGGCGCAGCCAAAAGCTAGGGGGATGCCGAAGAGGAAGACAAAATGTTGTGATAGATGGATATTATGCTCAAGCGATTTATGCCCATGTGTAGCATGTATTTGTGAGTTGCGAGGTATCATGACTGCTCCGAGTGACGTGACAAAGGTTAGTGTCATTTTGACAATCTTTTCGGCGTATTCGTAGTTACCATTTTCAGAACCGGAATGTGTAATGAGGCCGATGAGAGTTTTGTCGAGTGAAGTATAGATTGAGACTGCAATTGATGGTAGAAATAGGATTAAAGCCGGGACGAGATGCCGGATTGGTCGCAGCTCTTTTAACTTGACTCTCGCGATGCTGTTTTTCAATGAAAACCATAAGACTAAGTTTCCTAGTAGTATGCTAGTAGATTCAATCAAGGCATATTTCCATAGGTCGTTGGCGTCTTTTACGAGGGTGAAGATGCAGATGATGGTTAAAATTTTGATTGCGATGTTTCTGATTACGATAGTCTTAAAGTTTTCGTTACCACGAAACATGAATGTAATATCGAATGCTGTTGCAATGATGTCGAGCGACAATACTAGCATAATTGAGGTGTATTGTTGGCCAAATAAACCGAGTTTTACTATCACTAGATAGATAACTAGAGATAGTAACATGGTGAAAAATTTGACGATAGTTATTTCCCAAAATGAGATGCTTTGTTTTGTTTTGTCATTTTGGTATTTAGCAATTTCACGTTGCGCATAGTAGCCAAAGCCCAGTGATGCTAAGAGGATAAAGTAGCTGACAATGGAATAGGAAAAACTATAATAGCCAGACTGGACGTCGCCGAGGATGCGGGCGACGTAGGGTGTGACAAAAACCGGTATGACGATCAAAAACAATTGGTAGGTTAGGTTGTAGAGATAATTTTTGGTAATTTTACTTTTCATGTGGCTATCTCGGAATGCTTTATAATGACTCCATGAGTTTGATGTAGTTTTTGGCAAAAATCTCGCTGGTGAAATGTTTGGAGAAAATTTCTTGATTGCGTTTTTCTAATTTGTGTCTGGTCGTGGGGTCGAGATTTTTGATATGGCGTAGTTGGCGTAATGCCTCTTCGGTTGAATCATAATAGAAAATGCCCGCGTTTTCGAAGTTTTTAAATATTTTATTGCCGCCAGTGTAGGTAGTAAGGATGATTTTTCCTAATGATAATGCTTCTAACATGGCGATATCAAAGTAAGTTTCTCTGTTAGGTAAAATAAATACGTCGGCGGAATTAATAATTGAATATGGATCGTTAGTCCACCCAATCTCAATCCATGAAGGATTTTGCGGTGCTGGGATGTTGCCCTGCTTGCCAGCGATTAATATTTTAGCGTTGAGTTCTTTTATCGCAGATAAGCCTATTTTGATTAGATTGTCATAGCCTTTAACCTTGTTATGTCTGCCGGTATAACAAATGACGAGATCGGAAGCTGAGAGCTGATATTTTTCTCGGATAATTTCTTTGGGGATTTTTGGTATGCATTGTTCTATGCCGGTCAGGACGAAACGTAGTTTCTTCGGGTCACGAAATGATTGGTATTGGGACCATGAATGAAAATATGGTTCTTCGGCTTCAGCGCAAGGATAGATAACGTAATTAGCGCGCGAGAAAGCGTATTGGTCGATCTGCTCTAATCTGTCAATGTGTTTTTTCAGAAGATGATAGTCAGTTTTGTTTAACTTGCTAAGCATTTCTTGATGGTAGGCACATGGTGAATGCGAGGTAAGAACTACTTTCCCGGTATACTTATTTAGAAAATTGCGGTAATAGTACATGTCTAGCGTGCGATGGAAATGTATAATGTCATATTTTAGCCAAGTCGGGTCGTAGCTTTTATGAACCTTCAGAATATTGGAATATTTTATTGCTCGTAAAAATTCTATTAGACGGTGTGGTAATTTTCTGGATGTTTTCTGGATGGGCGCTCCACCTTTGATATACTCTACTTTATAATCTAGCCTCTCGAGAGCATGACTAAGATTAAAAAGATATCCTGCTGGACCACCAAATGGGGCAAGTGCTTCCTTTGGCTGAAATATTAAAATTTTCTTCATGCTTTCCTTTGTTTTTTGCTTTCTAATAATACATGTCTAAACTCTTGTAGAACGTTTTTGATGTCGTATTTCTTCGCTAATTCTTTAGATTGTTGTTTGTATTCTTGAATGTTGTCTTCACGAATTAGTTTGACTGTTTTTTGATACATATCGTCGTAATTACCATATTGAAAAATTTTGCCGTTTTTATTGTCTGTGACATATTCTTTGGCGTATTGCCAGTTAGATACGATTACGGCAAGACCGGCGATATATGCGTCTATCAGCGCTCCAGGAAGACATTCTCCAGGATATTCGGTTGGAAGGATAAAAATATCGTAGGCGGATAATGTTTCATATTCGGTTTTGTGGTCTGGTTTCAGCGTTCCGTGATATCTTATATTATGATCGAAAGTTGTTTGTAACTTTTTGAGGTATTCGTTTTTGCATTGTCCATAGATGTCGAGAGTGCTCGCGATGTTTTCGGCGTTTAGCCTTTTGACGAGTTTGATGGCTTCTTCGATACCTTTTTCTTTGATAATTCTGCCGTAAAAAACAAATTTTATGTTTTTTGTTTTTTTGTATTGGGACGTAAAAGTTTGTATTTTCTTGAAGTTATTAATGACTTCAACGTTTTTAAGGCTGTATTTTTCTAGGGCGTTCTTCAATTTCTTAGACTCAACATAGATTTTGGTAGCTTTTTGGTATGATTGTATCTTCCAGTGATGCTTTTCGATGTCTTCTGCGAGCGATCCGCCGATTACGAAATAATAGAGAGGTTTACGACTTTTGATTCTGTGTAAGAAAGTTAAAATGATATGCGCACCGCGATTGGCTGCAGATATAATGAGTATATCGTTTTTCGGAAGGCTAAAAAGAACTTGTCTGACTAAAAGGAGAGCTCTTTTTTTCCAATTGTCGGTATCTATACTCGTTAGCTTAATTTCGTTAAGACTGTCTAGGTATTCTTTGAGGAGATTACATTTTGTAGTTTCTCCATCAAAGCGTTCTCTTTTGGTGGCCATGGTGGCAATATATAAAACCCGCTGATGTGGCTTAGTGTGACTAGAGCGTTTTGGTAGATAGACACGTTTTTTAATAGCATGAAGTGCATAGCCAGTAAAACAATAGCAGGTTTTTATTAAGGATAAATGCTCAATTTTGCGGTACCAGTGCCAATTCATTTTGGCGGCTTTAAGTTTGTTACTCGATAATGAGTGTTTAACTACTCTGTAATATGATAGAGTTTCGGGGATGGCATAACAATCGAAGTCATTTTTGAGAAGCTGGCACCAGGTGGCGGCATCCTGGCGGCGACGAATGTTCGGCATGATGAGTAGTTCTTTGCCGCCGGTTAGGTCGGTGTTGACCATTACGCCAACGGTCTGGATGATGGTATTTTTTAGGAATGTATTGTAGTCTATTTTTGCGGGGAGTTTGACAATTTTGTTTAGACTTTTGCCATTTTCGTCTATTTTTTCGTAATTTGTGCAGGTAAAAGCGTAATGATTTACGAGCATAAAAGCAATTTGTCGCTCTAGTTTATCCGTTTTCCATAAATCGTCTGCATCTAGATAGGCAATGAATTTGCCTTTTGATTCACTTAGGGCACGATTGCGTGCGGTGGCTGCTCCACTATTGGTGGACAATTTTATGTAGCGAATGCGTGGATCTCTTTTAGCGAATTCTTTGATAATCTCGGCAGATCGATCAGTCGAGCAATCATCAACTAAAAGTAGCTCCCATTCTGTATGAGTTTGTTTTTGTACGCAAGCGATTGTTTGGGCGATTAATTTTTCACAATTAAAAACAGGGGTAACAATAGAAACTAGATTTTGACTATTTTTTTGAGGCATTTATTTTGCCCCCTCTTGTTTGATGACCTTGACGATGGTTTTCGCGAGGCACTTTGCGTCGAGGGCGAGAGATAGATTCTGGCAATAGTAGAGTTCGAGCCGGCGGCGTTCGTCTTCGCTGGTGCAACTGCGACCGTTGCAGGCCCACCAGCCGGTGAGCCCGGGGCGAATGCTTAGTAGTAGCGCTTGGTTCTCGCCGTAGACTTCGACTTCGGGGCACGTAATCGGGCGCGGACCGATGATAGACATATCGCCTTTGAGAATGTTTAGGATTTGGGGTAGCTCGTCGATTGAACTTTTGCGGAGGAATTTTCCGACTTTGGTGATGCGGGGATCGTTTTCGAGTTTGCGATGCGATTCCCATTCTTGTCTAAAATCAGGATCTTCGAGTAGCTTGGCGAGCAGATTGTCGGAATTCCGTACCATGGTACGGAATTTGTAGATTACAAATTCCTTGTTGCCTTTAGTGATGCGAGTTTGTTGATAAAAAATCGGCGACAAATCGCCGGTGCATAGGTAGAGCAATTTCACGATAATGGTTGTCAATCCGAGCGTGGGCAACATCAAAAATGAGATAGTGAGGTCAAAAAATCGTTTGGTGGCAAAAAATGCACGACGAGCACTTCTTGCTCGTTCTATAGCAATATTCTCTTCCGCTATCGCATTAGCTAAAATCATGGTGTGGTTTTTCATATATATATATATACTTGTTATTACCCTAACTCTATTGGGCGTGGTTGATATTTCGCTTACTGTTTAAGATTATATCATAAAAATCTGATTCTGTGAATACTTTTTTGCGTTTTTAACGCGGATGTGCTTGCAAAGATAGACGAAATTTGCTAATTTGAACGTCGTCCAAGCCACCAAGCAAGTTGATAAGTCGAAGCGATGATGACGCCAATACACGCACCTATGGTATCAATGACGACGTCAAGCATCTGCCCAGTGCGTCCGTCGATGAAAGTTTGATGATATTCGTCGGTGAGGGCAAAGATGAAACAAAGCAAAATTGTTGCGAGTGCAAGCATGAAATAATGTCGATGATTAAATAAAATGACGCCGATGAAAATTATGAGAGTCGCCATGACGCAATAGACGCTGGCATGAGCGACTTTGCGAAGCGGAGCGTTGATGAATTTGGTGGCGGCTTGGATTGTTTCGTCGCTAGGATAGGTTTGTGAGATATCGTATTCGTTAGTAAAGTCGATTACTTTGCGGATGCCCTGTTCGACGAGTGAAGTACTTTTCGAGTTCGAATCGGCGGAATCCATGTCGGAAAGTTTAAAAATAGCGAAACACCAGCTGCCAATAAGTGCAAGACCGAGAATAATGATAAGTAGTTTTTTGAAAACCGAGTTAGACATTAGGAGTTCTCCTTTATAATTAAAGACCGGTGCGATTTTCAAGTGCAGCAGAAAGGGTGATTTGGTCGGCATAGGAGAGATCGACGCCGAGTGGTAGACCGCGAGCGAGGCGGGTAACTTTCGTTTCGGGAGATTTTTCGTGAAGCATTTTTTGGAGCAGGAGAGCGGTCGATTCCCCTTCGACGGAAGGATTTGTGGCGATAATAATTTCTTTCACATTGTCGGGTTCGATACGATCCAGTAGCTCTTTGATATGAAGCTGATCGGGCGTAATGCCGTCGATGGGCGAGATGGCGCCGCCAAGAACGTGATAGGTGCCACGGAATTGCTTAGTTTGTTCAATTGCATAGATATCAAGCGGTTCTTCGACGACTAAAATGGTTGATTTGTCGCGCGTGGGGTTCTGGTAAAAAGGTGAAACCTCTTCGTCATAGTCGATCAAGGCAAAGGTGATTGGACAGGATTTGACGCCGAGGTGAAGGTTATTTAGAGCGTCGGCGATTTCGGTACTGAGCTTAGCATTATTTTTGAACAAATAATAAGCGTAGCGTTCGGCAGTGCGAGCACCGACGCCAGGTAAGTTTCCTAAAGCAGTAATTGCGTTTTGTAAAGCTTGTGGTAACATAACCTCCATACCCTTATTTAATATTTTTGTCATCGAAATCCGGTGACACTCTCATCAGCTAAAGGACCTGACTTGCGTCAGCCGAGAGATGATTTCTCATGACAAAAATATTAAATTATGTTGCTGGTCCCCCATCGCCAGCAACATAATATCTGCGTCTTAGCGCTTTGAGAACTGTTCTTTCTTGCGAGCGGAACGTAGACCGTATTTCTTGCGTTCTTTTTCGCGAGGATCGCGTTTCAAGAAGCCAGCTTTCTTCAGGACTGGGCGCAGGTCCGCCATCTCAGTAGTAATAGCTTTGGAGATAGCGAGTTTGATTGCGTCAACTTGTCCAGCCAGACCGCCACCTTTCACCTTGATAGTAACATCGTAGGTGTTTTGCTTTTCGGTGAGGGCAAGCGGATCGGTAATCTCGGCAAGATAGGTTTTGTTGCCGGAAAGATATTCTAGTGCATCTTTGTCATTGATTGTGATGTTCCCTTTGCCTTTGTAGAGTCGAGCGCGAGCCGTGGCGGATTTGCGCCGACCAAGACCGTAGAGATAGGTATTTTTCTCTGCCATTATTTAGTCTCCTCTAGAGTGATTTCTTTTGGAGTCTGGGCGGTATGAGCGTGCTCGCTACCACCGAAGACTTTTAGCCTAGCGAGTCGACCAGCTGCTAGTTTGTTTTTCGGAAGCATGCCTTTGACGGCGTGCTCAATCGCGACTTGAGGATTCTTCTCAATCACTTCTTCAAGTTTTAACTCGGTGAGTCCGCCGGGGAAACCGCTGTGACGGTAATACATTTTGTCGGTCATTTTATTGCCGGTGACTCGGATGTTTTTGGCATTGATGACAACGACGTAATCACCGTTATCGACATGCGGGGTGTAGGTGGTCTTACTCTTGCCCATTAGCTTGTCGGCGATAACAACGGCAAGTTTGCCGAGTGGCATTTTGCTAGCATCGACGATCCACCATTCACGCGCGATATCAGCGGGTTTTTGGTTATAAGTCTTTGTGACACCTTTCATTATTTGTTCTCCTTCTTTGCCGCAGGAGCGTCTAAATTAATATTGTCGACAAAGCTGATGGTGGCCATTTCGGCATTATCGCCGCGGCGGAATCCGGCACGCTCAATGCGTAGATAGCCGGAATCGCGCTTGATTTGGGGGGCGATTACGTCCATTAGCAAATCGGCAGTCTTAAGATCATCAAGGCGAGAGATGAGCAGCCGGCGATTAGCTAGACCACCTTTTTTCGCAATGGTGATGTTTTTCTCGGCTTCACGGCGAATTTCTTTGGCTTTGGCCAGAGTAGTCGTGATTTCGAAATTTTCGATAAGAGCTTTGATTAGCCCACGTCGCAAAGCCCGTCGCTGGTCGGTTTCGCGGCCGAATTTGCGACCCTTATATCCGTGACGATGCATTACAGTAACTCCGTTAGTTTGTCCTTCACTTCGTCAAGAGCTTTTTGGCCGAAACCTTTGAGATCTTTAAGATCGATTTCGGAAAGGGCGACGAGATCGCGGACGGTTTTAATATTATTATTAACTAAAGCGTTGGCGGTGCGAGCCGAAAGGCCGAGCTCCTCGATTGGTAAGTTGAGACCAGAATCTTCGGTTTCGGTTTCAACACCAGGAGCGGGAGCGCTTTCGACGGTGGTGCCGCCAGCTAGGGCGGTGTATTGGTTGACTAGGATTGCGTTAGCTTCTTCGAAGGCTTCCTGCGGAGTAATCGTGCCGTCAGTGGTTACCGCGATGGTGAGTTGCTGAAGATTAGTATCTTGACCAACGCGAGTGTTTTCAACGTTGAAGCGGACGCGTAGCACCGGGCTGAAAACAGCATCAAGTGCAATCATGTCGCTGTGCAAACGATTTTCGCTGGAATCCTCGATTGACCAGTAGCCACGACCGTTCTCGATGACAAAATTCATCTTGAGGACGTAATTTGGATCATCAATGTGACAAATGATTTGGTCAGGGTTGCCAAGTTCAACGTCGGCAGGTAGCTTGATATCTTTGGCGAGCACGGCGCTTTCAGCGTCGGTGTTGCTGCCTTTGATTTCGAGCGTCGCTTCAACTGGTTCGTCGGAATGTGACTTGAGACGAATGTTTTTAAGGTTGAGCATGATGTCGACTACGTCTTCGCGGATGCCGGGAACGGCGGTATATTCGTGCGAAACACCGTCAATACTGAAGGCAGTGATGGCGGCGCCTTTGATGCTGGAAAGCAAGACGCGGCGAATTGAGTTGCCTAGAGTGTTGCCGTAACCGTGAAAGAGCGGTCGGATCACGAACTCAGCGCTGTTGTCACCAAGTTGGTTAACTTCGGCGAGATTTGCTTCGTGAATAACTTTTGTCGTCATTAATTCCTCCTTAACGTGAGTAGTACTCAACGATTAGTTGTTCATTAATACCAGCTTCTGCTTCTTCGCGCTTAGGCAAGCCGGTAATTTCGATTTTCATTTTCTTCGGATCGGATTTTTGCCAACTCAGAGGAGTAGTAGAGCTACTTGCGACGACATTATCGAGATTCTTGAAATATTCGGTTTTTTGTGATTTTGGTCGGACTTCAAGCACGTCGCCAACTTTGAGGCGGATGCTCGGGATGTCGATACGGCGGCCATTGAGTAGAAAATGACCATGCGAGACTAGCTGGCGAGCCTGGCGACGCGTAGTCGCAAATCCGGCACGGTAGACTGCATTGTCAGCGCGGCGCTCGAGGAATTGGAGCAGGTTTTCACCAGCCAAACCGTCGGCGCGGGCGGCTTCTTTCATCAATTTTGCAAATTGCTTTTCAAGCAGGCCGTAAAGTCGGCGGACTTTTTGCTTTTCGCGGAGCTGAGTGAGATAAAGGCTGCCACCGCGCACGCGCATATCAGCGTGTTCGCCTGGAATACCAGACTTTTTAGCCATCACTTTGTGGGCTTTCGGCGCTAGCGCATACCCTTCACGACGGCTTTGCTTTACGATTGGAGAGGTATCTCGTGCCATTACGGTTTCCTTTCTCCCTTAGGTCGTACACCACCGTGTGCGATTGGGGTTACATCTGTGATACTATCGATTCGAATACCGACACTGGAGACGGCGCGAATGGCGCTGTCGCGACCAAGGCCGATACCACTGACAAAAACGTCAACGCTGCTCAGGCCATGTTCGCGCTTAGCGGCTTCGAGGGCTTTCTCGGCGGCGATTTGGGCGGCATAGGCCGTACCCTTTTTACTACCGCGGAAGCCATTAGCTCCAGCTGATGAAGCGGTTAAGGCTCCACCGTTTTTGTCGGTGACGGTAATAATTGTGTTGTTAAAAGTGGCTTGGACATGAACTTGGCCGGCGTTTACAACGCGTTTGCCTTTCTTGCCCTTGACCTTTTTCGGAGCGACTGTTTCAGTTTGACTGGCAGTCGCTACGGTAGATTTTTCCATCTCTTCTGTCATAACTGCTCCTTACGTCTTGCTCGCTGCTTTAGGTTGTGCCCCACCGACGGCGATCGCTCTACCCTTACGCGTGCGTGCGTTCGTACGAGTACGCTGACCGTTGACTGGTAGGCCAGCTTTGTGACGAATACCTTTGTAGGAATTAATGTCTTTGAGACGTTTGATATTGTTGGTAACGAGGCGCTTGAGATCTCCCTCGACAGCATATTTGCTGCTGATGAGATCGTTGATTTTTTGGATTTCAGCCTCAGTGAGATCTTTCACCCGAGTGGTAGGCGCAATTTTCGCCTCCGCAAGGATGGCCTTACTCGTAGTCCGTCCGATACCGTAAACGTAAGTCAAGCCAATCCAGACTTGCTTTTCGCTGGGGACGGTTACGCTCGCAATTCTTGCCATGCTTAACCCTGCCTTTGCTTATTCTTAGGTTTTTTCTTATTGATGACACGTAGCACGCCTTTGCGACGGACGATGATGTCATCTGGGGAAATCTTTTTAACACTGGCACGCACCTTCATAGTGTCAAAATTATCCTTTCCGTTAAAGTTGTGAAATTAGGACGAACTTATCAACTTTCGATACTAAAATGGTTCTCAACTAATCATTCTAGATCATAAAAGCCAACAAGTGTTGTAAAAATCACAACACTTTTATATTCTTATTGCAGACGGAAACTGATACGCCCCTTCGTGAGATCGTATGGGGTGAGTTCAACTTCTACCCGGTCGCCCGGCACTAAGCGGATATAATTTTTGCGCATTCTTCCGCTGATGTGTGCAATGATATTATGACCATTCTCAAGCTTGACTCGAAAATGGGTGTCGGGCAGCGCCTCAATCACCTCACCAGTGAGTTTAATTACTTCTTTTTGACTAGCCATAAATTACTTATTTAGTATAGCACAGAAAGATGTCAAAGTAAATAGTTTTTGAAGATTTTGCGAGGTTATTTCGGACATCGTGTTTGTGGGGCTATTCGAGCACCGCGCGGACGAAGAGGCGATGAGAATAGGTCTGGCTGGAGAGCCACCAGTCGCCGGTGCAGGTGATGAGAGTGAGTGAGCCGCGACCTTTTTCGGGTGAAGTACTGGCGGTTGGCATATAATCATTGGCTTCGGTTCCGCGAATGCTTTTTGAGGCAGTGTCGACCACATGGTAGGTGAAACGGCGACCGTCGCCCATTTCGATGTGGATAACGGCGCCGGTTTGGATGTTGGGGAGAGACTTGAAGATGCCGTCACCAAGTGCGCCACCGTGAGCATCAATAATGGCGGTGCCGTCTTGGGAACCGGGTACGGCAGAGTCGACATACCAACCAACGTCGTGGATGTTGGCTGGCGTATCGAGTGTACCGTTGTCCTTTTTGGCGATTTCGACGACGCGGGAGTTGGAAATGCCGAGACTAGGAATGGAGAGATAACGGGGCTTGTCGGGAGCGACAGTGTAATTTGCGAGGTCGGTGGAGGTAGGCGGAGTTTCTTCAACATTCTCGCCTTCGTAGACGGCGGCGACGGCACGCTCGCTACCTTCTTTGGTTTTAATATAGTTATGTTCCCAAATTGCGACACGACCAAAAAAGATAGCAAGAATGATAATTAAGATTGTGCTGGCAATACCAAGAGGGCTAAAGTGCAATTTCCTCACCACTGGAAGTTTCATAAGACCTTTCCTTTTATTATTTATATTCGTCGTAAGTTACCATGAGTGCGCGAGAATTGAGCTGACGGAGGTTCTCGAGGGCGACAGTGACGACAATAAGCAAACCAGTCCCGGAGATAGATAAACCGATTGGAGCACCACTGATAATAATGAAAATATAATCAGTCAGGAATGGTAGCATGGCGATGAGACCGAGCGAAAGAGCACCAAAGAGGTTGAGACGAGTGATGGTTTTGCCGAGATGATTGGCGGTCTGGAGACCGGGACGTACTCCTTCGATGAAAGCGCCTTGTTTCTGGAGATTATCGGCGATTTCCTTGGTGTTGAAGATGATGCTGGTGTAGAAATAAGTGAAGAGTACTACGAGGATAAAATAGACGGCAGGGTAGAAGAACCATTGTGGAGTGATACCAGTAGGGTAATATTGCTGGAAGTTGTTGGCGTTTGGTGCGGTGAAAAGCGTGATAAGCGTAGAGCCAAAGCTATTGTCAGGAGAAATTGTGGTGATAAATTGGCCAAGTAGGGCTGGTAGTGACAGGAAAGCGGTAGCGAAGATGACTGGGACGACGCCGGCGGCGATGAGCTTGAGCGGGAGAATGGATTTGATGCCACCATAGGCACTGTTACCATGAACGCGTTTGGCGTAGTTGATAGTGATGACGCGTTGAGCTTCGTTAAGCTTAACGAGAAAGTAAATCACGATAAGTAGAGCAATAGCGAAACCGAAGACGATCCAGAAGATAGTAGGGTTGACAGGAAGGTTAAACCAGCCAAAGAGTGATAAAGAGCCTTCGGAAGTATCGAAGAGACTGGCGCCGAGACTAGCTAAGGTGGTGGGGAGCTGAGAAATAATGCTGGTGAAAATGATAACTGAAATGCCGTTACCGATGCCTTGTTCGGTGATGAGCTCACCAAACCACATAAGAATGACGGAACCAGCGACCATAGAAGTAACGGAAAGGAGCCAATCAGCGGTGGTTGGGGCAGTGGCAATGGTGGTGTTGGAGGCAATTACGGATTGGTAAAGGATGAAAATATATGCGACGGATTGGATGATGGCTAACGGAATAGTCAGGACGCGGGTCCATTGGTTGATCTTGCGACGGCCGGTCTCGCCGTCCTGAGAGAGTTCCTCAAGGCGCGGGATAGCTTTAGTGATTAGCTGAACTACGATGGAAGAAGTAATATATGGTGATAAACCGACAAGGAGGATTGAGAAAGCGGTTAGTCCGCCACCAGAGATAAGATTGAGAAAATTACCGAAATCAGACCGAGTAATAAAGTTCTGGACGGCTTCTTGGAAAGTTTGTGGCTCGCCTAGAGGAACTGGAACGTGTGCCAAAAAGCGGTACATAATGAGCAAGCCGATGACGATTAGCATGCGTTTTAGCATATCTTTGTTCTTGAAAGATTTGAAAATGGTCTTAAAATTCATGATTCCCTACTTAATTCTCTACGTATAGGTTCTATTATAGCATACTTGGTTTAGATATGAAGGTTTTTGTTTTTGGTTGGACCGTAAAGCCATTCGGACGATAGCCGTCGTATCCTGCAAATGCTTTGGTTGAATTTAATACATAGATAAATATGTAATCGGGATAATGATAGGTGGTTGATGATGTATGATAACCAATTATCCCTGCGCTCCACAAAGAGCCATTCTCCAAATATATCAACCCGCCACGAGTTAGATATATAGAATATTCTGGAGATATTTTGGTATAGATTTCACAAATATATAATATATATCTACGATTCTCCTATATATCTAACTCGTGGCGGGTTTGTCTATTTGGACTATGGGGCGCTGCGAACATCTGGGCGGTCGGGCTACTTTTGGTCGAATACGGCGCTGACGCAATTTATGTCTTATGATCTTAATTTTACGGATGGGGCAATTTTGCCGGCGTATCGCGATTATCGTTGGGTTGGCTTTAGGGTTCGTTTTAGTCGATTGGGCCATTGACGATGCGAAATCTCTAAGTTGGTATAAATGTTATATAATGAAGAAGTAGGTTATTGATATAGAATTGGAGGTATGAGCGTGGCGTTTGATTTTAAAAAGGAGTATAAGGAATTTTATTTGCCGAAAAATCAGCCGAGTATCGTGACTGTTCCGGTGATAAATTATCTTGCGGTACGGGGCGCGGGCAACCCGAATGATGAGAATGGTGAGTATAAAACCTCGATCGGTTTGCTTTATGCAATTGCTTTCACGATCAAAATGAGCAAGAAAAGCGAGCATAAAATTGCGGGGTATTTTGACTATGTGGTGCCGCCGCTGGAGGGGTTTTGGTGGCAAGATGGCAATAAAACCGGGATTGATTATAACCGAAAAGATGATTTGCAGTTTATTTCGGCTATCAGATTGCCGGATTTTGTATCGAAGGGGGATTTTGACTGGGCGATCGCGGAAGCGACGAGAAAGAAGAGGCAGGATTTTTCGAAAGTGGAGTTTTGGTCGTATGATGAGGGGGTTGCGGTGCAGTGTATGCATCTGGGGAGTTATGATGATGAGCCGAAAACTGTGGACTTGATGCGGCAGTTTGCGGAAGAAAATAGCTATGAGATTGACTTATCGAAGAAAAGGTTGCACCATGAGATTTATTTGAGTGATCCACGCAGATGCGAGGTAAGTAAGTTGAGAACGGTGATTCGGCATCCAGTGAAGAAAGTGAACGTCGGGTAGGCTAAGTGAACGTCGGGGCTTTATTTGGTTACGCATCGAATCGGAAAACCCGTGCCGATGCCCGAGTTGTTGACGAGATATAGGGCGGGAGTGATAAGAGCGTTCATGTCAGCATCGGGTCCGATGGCTGATTTACTCCAGAGGAAGCCGTAAAATGAGTAGCCGATTCTTTGGTTATTGTGTTCAACGGTGCCGGTGATTGTAGCATAAAAGGGTTTGAGAAGAGGATTTTGATATTGGCCAGATAAAACATTGGCGTAACTGACATTATGAGTTTTTTGATATTGATCAATAGTATAGCCGTAGGCGGCGAACAAATTATAGAAGCTTTTGTTTTGGTCGATCGGTAAACCGAAATCAGGTGAAACAGAGTCTAGGTTGCGTCTACTGATTGGTAACTCCCAGCCTTTTGGACAGATAGAATCGGTCGTGTCAGCAATTGTTCCGCTAGTAAAATTGGCTGTGCTAAGACTACCAGCAACGGCGGCGTTATATTGTTAATAATTAGCAACACTATAAAAGCTTACATTAATAAAAGACACCCCTGGAAGCGGTGTCTTTTATTGGTTAACTAATGTTTAGTTATTCGGCGGTTTTTTCAGCAATGCGCTGCGGAATGGCGACTTTCTTGAAGCTGCCACCAGCTTTTTTGATTGCTGCGATGGCGGTTTTGCTGGCGAATTGAGTTTCGAGCTCGATTTTCGCCGTTAAATCACCGCGAGTAATAACCTTTACCTTGGCGTAGGGGTTTTCAATCAAACCGCGGTCCGCGAGGGTGAAATTGTCAATCTTGCCGCTCAAATCATTGAGGCGGTCAGTATAGACATTTTGCGCCTTGGCATGTAAGCTCTTGAAGCCTTTAAGCTTCGGTACAGCTTGCATGATAGCGCGTTGACCGCCCATGAAGCCGGCTGGCATCTTGCGATGGCCAGTGCGGGCTTTCTGACCCTTAGTGCCACGACCGGCGGTTTTTCCGCGACCGGCGGAGATACCGCGACCAGCACGGGTAGACCGGGTATTCTTATTAACTTGCAAATCGTTGTACTTCATTATTTCTCCTCCTTAGTGGCGGAAGTTGCTTTTTGGGCTTTTTGGTCAGAAGTAGACCTCGTAGCTTTTTTGCCAGCATTGCCAACCCACTGATCGCGTGGGGTCTGCTCGCGCAAACCGTCAATCACGGCGTAAGCAATGTTGACTTTGTTGGTGCTGCCAAGACTCTTCGAGATGAGGTTTTTGATGCCAGTGAGACCGATGATGCTACGGACGACGCCACCAGCAATAATCCCAGTACCAGGAGCGGCTGGTTTCATTAAGACGTCAGCGCCAGTAGCGCGAGTCTCAACTTCGTGACAGATAGTCTCGCCGTCCATGTTAAATTCGATCATAGTCTTCTTCGCAACGGCGGTGGCTTTTTGGATAGCACTGGTCACATCGCTACCTTTAGCGACACCGATACCAACTTTGTTCTTGTGGTTGCCGATGGCGACAAGTGCCTTAAAGCGCATGCGACGGCCGCCTTTCACAGTACGGGAGACGCGGTCGATGTTAATCGTGACGGTGTCAAATTCCTTCGGCGTAGTGTCGACGTTTCGGCGGTCGCGGCGATTATTGCGGCGGCCCATGTTCTTGCCATTGATGTCGCGGCGAGTCTTGGTCTCGGCGACTTTGTCATCCATTTTGAGGGTGCCAGATTTGTTGATAACCTTAGCGGTTTTGTCTGCTTCGGCCATATTAGAACTCCAATCCTTCCTTGCGGGCGGCATCGGCAAGTGCCTTCATGCGGCCGGCATAAATTTTTGCGCCTCGGTCGAAGACTACGGCTTTGATTTTAGCCTTTTTGGCTTTGTCGGCAATTTCTTTGCCAATCATGGCGGCTTTTTCGGTCTTAGTTCCGGTGAGTTTATTGCCAACCGTGGTGGCATAGGCTAAAGTTTTGCCACTATCGTCGTCGATAAGTTGCGCGATGATGTGTAGATTACTGATGTGCACGCTGAGCCGTGGGCGCGTAGCGGTGCCGTGAAGCTTAGCGCGGGTGCGGTTTGCGCGAAATACTTTATTCATTATTTCTTCCCTGCCTTTCCTGCCTTGCGAATAATAACTTCGTCAGCATATTTGATGCCTTTGCCCTTGTATGGTTCAGGTTTCTTAAGAGCGCGAATTTCGGCAGCGACCTGGCCGACTTGCTGTTTATCAATGCCTGCGACAGTGATTGTCATCTTGTCGACTTTGAGATCGACGCCTTCGGGAGCCTGATATTTCACAGGGTGCGAAAAACCGAGGGCCATTTCGATTTCTTTTGGTCCGCCACTGAGACGGAAGCCGACTCCGTTAATCTCAAGCTTCTTTTCGAAGCCTTTGGTGACGCCAGTAACGGCGTTGCTGAGTAAGGCGCGTTGCAGACCATGCCAAGCACGTGACTTGGGTTCGTCGTTGTCACGAGTAACCGTGGCGATGTTGTCTACGACCTCTACCTTAACATTTTCCTGAAGCGGGACAGTGAGTTGACCTTTCGGTCCAGCGACGGTAATATCCGTGTCGCCGACCGTGATTGTCACTCCCGCCGGAATTTCGATGGGTTGTTTTCCGATACGACTCATATTTTCCCTTTATATTAATATCGTTGTCATTATAGCACAAGTTATAGAGACGCGCAAGGGTGAAAATGAAGCAATAAGATAGCATATAAAGCAGCGCAGGCCCCACATGTGTGGGGCCTGAACAATAATGTCACTGTTGAAATTTTTGCTTATTCTACACTTTCTGGGCTGATTTTGGTCTCCGGATCTCCTGGGGCTTTTTCGAGCGCTTCATGATAGTATCGAAGATCCCAGAGAAAAATAAATTTTGTCTAGGTGTGCGTTCAAGCTTTTTGCCTTGGAGATTGGTTTTAACCGGTCGAGCGTCGAGAGCTTGATTGCTATTTAGCGTGGCATAGTAGATATGTTCGCGCAGATTAGTGGGGTGTTCAATGATTTCGGTGAGCCAATCGGTGCCGGCAAGATTTTCTTGTTGCCTGAGGACTGTGCAATCAGCCGTGAAAAGTGAAGTGAAGTTGAACAAAAACCCGTAGTAATCGAACAACGATAGTCCGAGTGTTCTCCCAGAGTGTAGGTTAGGTTACGATTTTCGGTAGCGTCTTTAGTATTGTTTATACAATTTCCCCTTATATTATGTTGTGCTACTTGGATACTCTAGTAATTTATGCTAAAACGGAGAAAAAGTCTAGAGTGCCATTATAAAGGTTCATAGTTAGCGTCAATCATCCAATGACCGCGCATGCGAAAAGCGGGAATGGTGCCGCGAATAGCTTTGTTGGTGGCGGATTGTGGATTGAGATTGTGCTCCTTGGCCCAGTCGGCGAGAGGGATGATTTTCCTGGCTGTGAGTTTAGTAATCCGACGATGGAGCGCTTCAATGAGTAATTTAGCAAAAAGTTCTGTGAGCTGGTCGGCTTTGTTGACTTTAGTGTATTCATCAAGAGCAGGATAATATTCGTCGAATTTGGACTTGTTGGGGATAATGATTGGTGGCAGCTCGAGGAGGTCTAGTTGCTCATTGGTAAGTAGGCGACCGATACGGCCGTTGCCGTCTCCGAAAGGATGGATATTCTCAAATTCGGCATGGAAATAGGCAATTTTTTCGAGAAAATGCTGCTCTTGATGGTGGTTATAATTTTCGACTAGATCATACATTAGGCTGTTGACGAATTCAGGGTTGGCGCCAATATGTGTGCCGACGCGTACCCATTCTTTGCCGGAGCGGAAGCGTCCAGCGATTTCGTCGCGAATATTGCTAAGTAGGATATGGTGGAGCTTTAGGATTAGCTGGACAGAGATTTGCGGCTCGGGATTATCCATGAGATATTCCATGGCTCTCGCGAGATTTTTGGCCTCATAAATTTCACGGATTTCGTGGTCGCTGCGAATTTGGTCGCGGATCAAGATGTCTTCGGTATCTTCGAGAGTGAGGGTGGAATTTTCAATAGCGTTAGAGTTATAAACCATTTCTGGGAGTTCGGAGAGAGTAATTTCGCGGATTGCATCGGGGTATTCATGGGTTAATTTGCGGTATGTAGCCGCGAGCTGGTCAATTTTGGCCCTGGTGACTTGGTTAATCATAAGAATATTTTAGCAAACTTTACGTGAAAAATCAAGTTTTTTGGCTATTTTTCACGGTAAATTGAGGGTTTATGAAAGGTTTTGCGGAGAAACCGGCTAGGATGCTTGACTTTTCTCACGATGTGTGCTATAATGAGGGGATAGGCTATGTATTCTAGCTTTTCGGAGTAAGATCTTTAGGATTTTTATTCTGAGAATGTTGCCAAAAGAATAAGTACATGAACAAGGAGGAAGGAAAATGTCAGAAAGAGTAGTCGATGTTAGGAAAATGAAGAGTTTTGGCCTGTCTTTCGAAGAGAGCGTCTATGTGATAGCTTTCGAACTGGAAGATGAGATTGCACTACGAGGTAAGGGGCCGGTTTTCGATGAATTGGGATGCCGGGAGAAAATGCTTGATCACGTCTTTGAAGCGCTGGAGGAAATGCCTTATGGAGATCTCAGTGGATATGCTCTGCAGCGCACATTGGGATATGTGCAAGAGTCAATAATGATGGAAAGTCAACTTGAGAGAGATTATTGGGGTTCGGTGTGGAGATGCTTTCTGGAGGCGGTCGAGTTCTTACAAACGAGTAGGATACGGTATATACTAATTGGCCGGCCAGGAATTTCGGTCGAGAAGCTGGTTGAGGACGTGGAGTCTACGGCTTCTAATCGTCAGATGAGCAATGAGACCCCGGAGTTGATGAATGAAGTAAAACAGTTGATGGAAGAGGTGCGCTACTATAACTTTCGGCGTGATCAAGCTTTAGCGCGGATTGAAACATTGCTGGAAGAAATTCGAGAGCGAGAAGAGCGTGCGGAGCTGACCGTGGAAGCATTAAATGATGTTCCGCCGGATGGGTCGATTCTACAACTGCGCTGGTCGTGGCGTAGTCTAAAAATTTTGCAAGAGCTCGGAATTGAAACAGTGGCTGAGGCGGTGGAATATTTTAGCAATTTCGATAACTTTGCTGATACTCATGTGGAGATTACTCTATGGGAGTGGTCGGTAATCACGTCGGTTTTACAACGAGAGGGTCAGTTGTCTACAGAAGGGATGGTTGAGATTGGTTGGGAAGATAGTTTAGATCATCCGTTTGAGTCTGAGTCTGCGTTAGGTCTATCGAGACGAACTGCCCGCTGTTTATCGCGTAGTGATACTGCTACGGTGCAAAAGTTCATGGCGCTCTTCGCGGAGGGGGTGAATAGTGCTCGGCAGCAGCTATTAAAAGTGCGAAACTTTGGCCATGGTCTGCTCAGTGAACTGATGAATTGCATGAAGAAGTGGCAGATTGTGATGCCACCCGAGCTGTGCTATCCTGACGAGAAGAGCACAATCGTGGCATTAGATTGGAGTAAACGTGCTTATAAACTTTTGAATGATTCGGATCACTATGAAATTAAGACAATTGGAGGTTTGATGGCGGTTTGTTCGGATACAAATCGGTTTTCTGGTTTGCGTTATGTCGACCCGAAGTTATACGGACTAGCAGTTGAACGATTGCAGAGATATGGTTTCATGAAGTAATGTTTGATTTTAATTCCCCCTGAAAAAAGAGGCCCGGAAATTTGGACCTCTTTTTTCATGCCTTTTCTTTTATGGTTTTTGGGCTCTAGCCTGTATCGGACTTTTTTAGAGTGAGAAGAGGCAGAGGATGACAATGTTGACTACGGCGATGACGCCAACGACGCGGATGCCCCATTTGAACCAGGTTGGATAGTCAACTTTGGCGAGAGCGAGACCGCCCATGATGGCGCCGCAAGTTGGAGCGATGAGGTTGACAAGGCCGTTGGCGGCGACGATGGTCATGGCGGTAACGTTGGTGCTATAGCCAAGCGTGTTGGCGATTGGCGCAATGATTGGAGTAGACATGGTGGCGAGGCCAGAGGAAGACGGCACGAGAATCGAGAGGACGATATGCAAGAGATAATTGAGCGGGACGAAGGCCATTTCGGGGAGGGTGGCGAGGAAGTTCGAAGCATTAAAGACGATGAAGTTGTCGAGGAAAGTCTGACCCATGAGGACGGAGACGCCGCGCGCCACTGCGACGACGAGGACAACGCCAATCATATCGCCAGCGCCGCTGATGAAAGTGTCGACAAAGCCACGTTCGCCGGTGCGGTTGATGATGGCAATGATGATCGAGCTGATCAGGAACCAGAGGGCAGCTTCGTAGAACCACCAGTTGCCGAGCGTGGCGCCGGTCAGCCAGCCAGTCCAGCTATCGAAGAATTCGATGCCGAACTCGCCCCAAGGCAGGAAGCCAACGATCATGACGAGGAAGGTGAGGGCGAAGATTACCAAGGTGATTTTCTGGCGTGCAGAAAGGCTGTCATCGTCTTCTTTGGACTCGAGATATTGATTATAAGTTTTTTCGGCGGCAGCTTGTTCGCGCAGGCTGAGAAAAGTCGAGCCTTTGTTCTTTTGGACCTTTTTGGCGTAGCGGATGGTGAAGAACATGGAAATTGCGAGGGTGGTGAGCCAGAGAATGGTGGCGATGAGGATGATTAGGCCTTGGTCATAAGGAATGTCGGCATCTTTCATGGCTGAGAGTGTGACGCCGGTGGCGAAGGGGTTGATGGTCGAGCCGAGTACGCCGGAGCCAGCACCGAGCAAGATAGTCGCGACACCAACTAGCGGATCGAGCCCAGCGGCGAACATGGTGGCTGCGACGAGGACGTAGAAGCCGACGCTTTCCTCGAGGAAGCCGTAAGTCGTCCCCATGACCGAGAAGATGAGCATAAGCAAGACAATCAGGAGATATTCCTTGCCGTGGAGTTTTTTGACTAAGAATTTGACGCCGTTTTCGAGGGCTTTGGTCTTCGCGACGATAGCGAGAAAACCACCGAGGATCATGATGAAAATACAGACATCAATGGCGTTTTCGAAACCGAGGATTGGGGCCATGAGGATTTGCCAGAGCTTGGCGCCAACCACGCCGGAGCCGTCGACAATAGCACATTCGCCGCCGGTTTCCTCTTCGCATTCCTCGAGGCTGGCGAAGGTGGGTAGTTCAGCCGATTCGGGTTCGTCAACCACGAGATCGGGCTGCTCGACTACTTCGCCGTCTTTAATCTCAACGTCAACACCGTTTACCACTGTATCATTAATTGGCTCGACACTGTTTTCGGTAGCTGTGGCCTCGTGAGTTTCAACAGTGGTCTCGGCTGAAATTTCGTTCGTCGGGACGATGTCGGTTTCGTTATCAACTGCCTCCTCTTCAACAGTAATCTCTTCGCTAACTTCTTCGGGCGGTAGCGGGGTGAATTCGGCTTTTGGCAGGAGATGCGAGATAATTCCGAGTGCGATTACTAAGATCATAATAATCGAATAAGCCGAGAGCATTGAGCGACGACTTTTTTGACGTTCTTTTTTCTTCTTTTTGGGCATAGTTTCCTTTCTTGGTTTAGCTTTGGGGCTTTCGAGTTTATGAAATTATTTGTCCTCCTTGCGCACGAGTGCCATTGCCATACAATGCGAGCCACCGCGGCCACGGGAAATTTCTGAGCTAGGAATTTCGATTACGGTGACGCCGTGACGACGGAGGTTTTCGTTCGTGACGAAGTTGCGGTCGTAAGCGATGACGACGCCGGGACGGACGCAGAGCAGGTTCACACCGTCACTCCACTGTTCGCGCTCAGCAGCAATGCGACGACCGTCGCCGCATTTGATCAGCTCAACGCGGGGGAGATGGAGATATTTTTCGAGGACTTTTTGCAGGCTTTGGCGATTTTCGACGATTTCGAGTTCGCTGCCGCGGCCCTTGGTGATTTCGTAGATGGTGGAAATGTCCATGATGGCATCCTGGACGGCGAATTTGCCCGTGTCGACCTGGGTCATGACAGTGTCAAGGTGCATGAAACTGCGCTCGTCCGGGATGTCGATGGCGAGGATATATTTAAAAGTGTTTTTTCGGTCAGCGAAGAGATTTTTCGCAAATTCGGCAATGGCGTCGGGCTCAGTACGCTGGGAAATGCCAATCGCGATTACTTCGGGTGAGAGAACTTGGATGTCGCCGCCCTCGAGCGAATAGGGTTCGGTGCGGTCGTAATAGAGTTTGGTGTCTTCGTAGAAGGGATGATATTTGAAAATATATTCAGCGAAAATTGACTCGCGGGTGCGGGTGGGCGCCCACATTTTGTGTAAAGTGGCGCCGTAGCCGATGGTAGCCATAGGATCGCGCTGGAAGATAAGGTTGGGGATGGGGTCGATAATCATGCGGCCGGTGTCGCGAGTAGCGTAAAAACCGGAGACGCCGCTAAGACGCTTAAGCTCGAAAATGTCGATACCAGTGATGCATTTTTTGACCATTTCACGGTTGTCTTTGTAGCCATTCAGGAAATTGTAACAATGCTTGGCGATTTTGGGCGAAGTGACGCCTGCTTCGGCGATGAATTGTTTGAGAAAGTTTTTGCGGACACTGGCTGGAGCGTTGTCGAGGGTTTCAGCCATGAGATCTTCGAGATAAACCACTTCCACGCCTTCGGCACGTAAGGCACCCGCGAAAGCATCGTGCTCCTGCTGGGCGATTTTGAGATAGGGGATGTCGTCGAAGAGTAGACGCTCGAGTGTTCCGGGCGTAAGGTTAAGAAATTCGTCGCCGGGGCGATGCATCAAAACTTTTTTCAGCGGTGCGATTTCGCTAAAGTTACAAATAGTACTTTTCATAGTAATTATTCCCTACCTTTTAAAGTTAAATATATCACGGTTTTGATGGTGTGCATGCGATTTTCCGCTTCCTCGAAGACGAGTGAGCGCTTGGAATTGAAGACTTCGTTCGTTACTTCGAGTTCACTGAGACCGAATTTATCATGAACATCACGACCGACGGAAGTTTCAAGGTCGTGGAAGGATGGTAATGGATGCATGAAGATGGCGTCTGGCCCGGCGAGATTCATGACATCCATGGTGACTTGGTAAGGTTTTAGTTGGTCGATACGTTCTTGCCATTTGGCTTTGTCCTCACCCATTGAGAGCCAGACGTCGGTATAAATCACGTCGGCGGTGTTTGCTAAGGTCTGTAAGTCTGATGTGATGGTGATTTGGGCGCCAGTCTGAGCAGCAACTTCTTGGCATTGCTTGAGTAATTTGGTATCAGGTTTAAGTACTTCGGGTCCACAACCGATATAGTTTACGCCCATTTTGGCGCTCATAGCCATGAGGGAATTCGCAACGTTGTTGCGCGTGTCGCCGAGATAAGCGACGGTGAGCTCGTCGAGACTGCCGAAATGTTCTTCGATGGTGAGAAAGTCTGCTAGGGCTTGAGTAGGATGACAGTAGTCAGTGAGGCCATTCCAAACTGGAACGTCGGCGTATTTCGCGAGGTCATCCACGGTTTTTTGAGCGAAGCCACGATATTCGATGCCATCATAAAGTTTAGCGAGGACTTGCGCGGTATCGGCGATGGATTCTTTGTGTCCCATTTGCGAGCCACTGGGGTCGAGATAGGTAGTGCCGATACCAAGGTCGTGACAGGCCACTTCAAAGCTGCAACGGGTGCGAGTGGAAGTCTTTTCGAAAATCAGTACAGCATTTTTGTCAGGAAAATATTTGTGACTTTGGCCAGTCTTTTTGTAGTTTTTGAAAACTTTAGCGACGTCGAGCATATAGCGCAGCTCGTCTGGACTAAAATCTAATATTTGCAAAAAGTCACGCCCCGTAAAATCCATTTCCACACCTCGTTTATGGTTATTAGTAATAGTATAGCATGAAAAGTTTGGAAAAGGTTAAGGTTTTGGGAAAATGAAAAACCTCCAGCATATATACTAGCTGGAGGTTTGTTGTTGGGTATTCAACAACAAAACAAGTGTTCAAAGGAAAGCTTGGCGAAGTTGATGGTTTTAGCGGCCATTGGTATGAAGTTGGATTGTTCTTTTCGAGCTTTGTTGAAAAAATCAAGGCCATTTTGGTATTCGCGATCAAAATCTTCGAGTAACAATTTAATCTGACTGACTGGATTGGTAACTCTTTCGTATTGGATGTCTTTGAGGCTTTTAGCCACCTTTTCTTCTCGAGGATAGTGCCTCGTGTGACACTCGTAAATCTTTATACGAAGTTTGTAAATTTTGTTACGAAAGTTCGTTAGATCCTCTATAGAGATTTCGTCGATTTTGAGAGTTTGGCCTGATTTTACGAGCAGTTTTCGCCAAATTTGGTCAATTTTTGGCTGGATGTCTCGCACCATCTCTATGCCTTCATGTTTGTCGTTGAGCTGTTCATTTCGTGTCTTGATCGTGTTTTCAAACGCTAGTTGCCAAAGTGCGTGATATTGTTTGGCGGTTTTGTTGACTGCAGTTTGACAATTAGTGAGAGGCCAGTCGATACTCTTGAGCTGTTGTTCGAGTAATGCAAAATATGTTCCGGTTAAGTCGTTTAGGGCCATCTTGAGATTTTCGGTTTGACAGTCAGTCTGGAGTTTGGTCAACTGGTTGATCATGGCACTAAGCTCACTTTGCATATTTTGGAGTGGTTGAATGATATCTGTCTGATAGTGATTAATCATGATTTCCAAAATAATTAAGTCGTCAGCTAGGTTTAAACATCTTTTCAAAGTATCAGAAAAAAAATGTTTTTGCCTTTCAGTTGGTCTTAATTCTTCGAAAGGATAGGTTCGTTGTTTAGTTGGTGTGGCATCGAGCATCTGGTCACTGTGGAGTGCGGCGTAGCAGAGGTGTTCACGAAGCGTAGTTGGGTATCTGGTGATGTTTTCGAGCCATGTTACCTTCTCGAATTGATTATTGTTGTGCAGGCTGTTAAGTTCTACAACAAAATGTGATGCAAAATCAAACAGAAACTCAAGATAGTTTAGCTCAAGATAATTTTCGTGCTTCCCTAGTGTGTAAGTTAAGGTGCTATTTTCAGTAGCTTTTTGATTGTCCATAAAAATTCCCCCTTATGTTCTAAATTTGCTACACCTTTATTTTATGATAAATTTCCAAGTAAGTCAATAACTATGTGATATGTGTTTCGGTATAGCAAAAAACAAAACAAAAAAAACGAGCCGCATAATGCGGCTCAAGATTGGAGGTAACTCGCCAGAGTTTCAGCGTTTTGTTCCTTAAACCTCTGGCTGTGATAGAGGCAATTTTCAGACGGGTTCGGGCTTTTAAAATCACCAAGCAGTGTCTGATCGGGGCTGGTAGGAGCTTCGCCTTGGCGTAGTCGATTATATTCTTCGATGGCTACTTTTCGTCGAAATTCCATATCAGCTACGGTCTGATTCGAAACAAGGCGTTCGCCGAATTCTAGAATGAAATATGAACGTTCTTCTACGCCTTCATTAATACAATATCGTAGCGAATGGTTCTTGATATTGCGTTTAGGGATTAATATACCAAAATTGCGCCTACTGGTAGCGGAAAAAATAAATCCCAGTTGTTTTGGATACGGAAAATTTCTCCTGGATATAGATTTATTAGTCAATATTAAAAGTATTTTTATTCTTGTAGTATTGACTTTTTAGTAATGTATGCTATAATGGGAGGTATGGGGGTGTGTTTTTGGCCTCTTAGAAAAGTAGGTAGCATTTTAAGAAGGAGGAATTATGCATGATAAAGACACTATATCCAGATGAACTGTAAGGTCTAGAGCTAGTAAGTAAGTTTTTCTTATAAAATTATTCTTAGGAGGGATAAAATGAGAAGATTGAGCAGAACGGAAAAGGTAAGAGATTTGCAGCGGAGAATGCCAAGAATGACCTGGAAAGTCGCGAAGGTGGCAATGAAAGACAATGATTCGGGAATCATTGATGATTTATATAAAATCATCAAGACGCATTCGTGTAAACGGGATAAAGACGCGGAGCTAGCGGAACATGTTATAGCGTTAGTT
This sequence comes from uncultured Candidatus Saccharibacteria bacterium, assembly GCA_948435375.1. Classification (GTDB taxonomy): domain Bacteria; phylum Patescibacteriota; class Saccharimonadia; order Saccharimonadales; family Saccharimonadaceae; genus Nanosyncoccus. Next base: position 17,504 of record CAOJGQ010000001.1, on the reverse strand, counting down.
GCAAGTCGGTTGCCTGGGGCAGATGAAAGGTATCTACGGGAGCAGGCGTTCGGCGTGAATAAGATTGATAATGGTAGTAGGAAGAAGTTTGAAATAAATACGATTAGTCGAGTTGCTGCTGAATCGGGCGGCTGGATGATTTATTGGGGTGATGATTCTTTGACTGGCACACTTTTAATGCCGGCGGCGGACGGGTATATTCCGAAGCCTTCTGATGAAGTCTGGTTATATGTTGTCCGATGTTCTCTCATTTTGGGGCGTGTAGTTGAAGGGCATGTTTTTTCTTACAAAACGCTTGAACAGGAAGATGCCGAACAACTAAAGAACAAGGCAGAACTGTACGTATAATTCCTAAATAAAAGGATCCTCTATCTCGGAGGGTCTTTTTTATTTGGTTTTGGCAATTTTCAGACAAAAAAATTCTTCCTCATGCGAGGAAGAATTTTTGTTAGCAATCTAGCTTTAGTAAACTTTGACTAGGATTTCGCCACCAAGATGCTGCTTTTTGGCTTCGCGGCCAGTCATGATGCCCTTCGAAGTGCTGATGAGCACGGCGCCACGACCGGATTTGACGACCGGGATCTCTTCGGCACCAGCATAAACGCGGCGACCTGGTTTCGAGACTTTGGAAATCTCGGTGATTTTTGCTGGCATACCTTCTTCGCAAATAGTGACATGAAGGGTGCCACGAGGCTTACCGTCCTCGATTTCGTAGTCAGCGATATAACCGGCATGTTTCAAACCTTCGGTGACTGCTACTTTGAGTTTGCTGGTTGGGACGCGAATTTCGGTCTTGCCAACCATGATAGCATTGCGAATGCGAGTAATCAGGTCGGCGATTTGATCAGTTGATTGTAATGACATATCTTCCTTCTCTCCTTTCCTACCAACTACTCTTTGTTACGCCCGGGATTTCGCCTTTTGAGGCTTTCTCACGGAAGTTAATACGACTGAGGCCAAAATAGCGCATGTAGCCACGTGGTCGACCGTCCAACATGTCGCGGTTTTTGAGCCGCGTAGGGCTGGCGTTTCGTGGCAACTTTTGGAGACCTTCGAGATCGCCGGCGGCCTTGAGCTCGGCCCGCTTGGCTTTATACTTTTCGTTCATCTTGCGACGCTTTTCGTCGCGCAAAACTGCTGATTTCTTCGCCATTATTTATTCTCCTTTTCAAATGGCATACCAAAGGCTTCTAACAACTTCATGCTCCCTTCGTGAGACCCGTTTTTAATAATAAATGTGATTTCGAGACCGTGGAGGACCGAGGCATCTTCGAAAGTGATTTCGGGGAAGACGGTTTGCTCCTTGAGCCCGAGGCTATAATTCCCTTGCTTGTCAAAGGCTTTGCGGCTGACGCCGTGGAAATCGCGGACGTGTGGCAAGGCGATATTGATCAAGCGGTCGACGAATTCGTACATTTTGTCGTTGCGCAGAGTGGTGAGATAGCCGACTGGTGCGCCCATGCCTTTGCGGATTTTGAAACCAGCGATGGATTTCTTCGCGAGACGGCTAGTGGTGGCTTGACCGCTGATTTTAGTCAAGGTGAGGCCGACCGTTTCGGTGAAACGCTTGTCTTCACGCTTTTTGCCAACGCCGCTCGAGATGACGACTTTTTCGAGCTTCGGAACTTGGTTGATATTCTTCAGGCCAAGTTCTTTCTGGAGCTCTTTCTTGAGCTTGGTGTTATAGAGCTCTTTGAGCCGGGGGGTCATTTTGTCTGCCATTATTTATCCTCCTTTTTCAGGTTGGAGAAATCAATGCCGAGATGGATTGTTTTCTCCCCGCCTTTAGGATTAAATTGTGTACGCTTCAGATGACGCTCGCGGACTTCAATGTCTTTCAGGAAAGCTTTGCCGGCTTTCCGGTCGACTTTGACGATTTCGGCGATCTCGCCTTTGTGATCTCCGGCGATAACCTTCACTTTGTCGCCGACTTTCAAACTTTTGGCCATTAGAGTACCTCCGGAGCTAAGCTGATGATTTTGTTGAATCCGAGCTCGCGCAGTTCGCGGGGGACTGGTCCGAAAACGCGGGTGCCTTTAGGGGTTTTGTCGTCGTTGACTAGGACCGCAGCGTTGTCGTCGAAACGAATAGTACTGCCGTCGGAGCGACGGATTTGCTGTTTGGTGCGGACGATAACGGCGCGGACTACAGCTTTTTTCTTCACGCCGCCAGTTGGGCTGGCTTCCTTGACGCTGCAGGTGACGATGTCGCCAACACGGGCATAACGAGCGCGTGTCCCACCAAGGACCCGGATTACACCAAGCTCCTTGGCGCCGCTGTTGTCAGCCACTTTTAATCTAGTTTCCTGTTGAATCATTTATGCTTCCTCTCCTGTATTTGTAACGTCGTCTTTCAGCTCGACCGTGCCGTGCGACTTCTCTAGGACTTTGACGAGACGATAAGCTTTGGTCTTGCTATATGGGCGGCAAGTTTCGATCAAAACTTTATCACCGAGACCAGCTTCGTTTTTCTCGTCGTGCGCAGTGTATTTGCGCGTTTTGGTATATTGCTTGCGATAAAGCGGGTGCGTTTCGCGGCTTGCAATGGAAACCGTGATAGTTTTATCGCGCCCAGCTGAGCTGACGATACCTTGTAATTCTCCAGCCATCTTAGGCCTCCTCTTTCTTAATTACTTTGACGCGCACCGGCAGTTTGTGGCCAGCGAGGCGGAAGGCCTCCTTTGCCTGTTCTTCGGTGACATCGGCGATTTCAAACATCACGGTGCCAGCTTTGACTTTGGCGACGTAGAACTGCGGTTCGCCTTTACCGCTACCCATTTTCACGTCGAGTGGTTTCTTGGTGACTGGGGTGTGCGGGAAAATGCGAATCCAGATTTTACCGCCGCGTTTGACGTAGCGCGTGATCGCTTGACGAGCGGCCTCGATTTGGCGGCTGGTGACGCGTTCGTTGTCGAGCGACATGAGCCCCCAATCGCCGAAAGCGACCGTGTTGCAGCGGCTAGCTTTGCCGCGGTTTTTGCCCTTGCGGACTTTGCGATGAGCTTCTCTTCTTGGTACTAAAATTGCCATATTATTTCTCCCCCTTATAAATCCAAACTTTAACGCCAACAATGCCGGCTACGGTTTGAGCGTGGCAGACATAGAAATCGACATCGGCACGGAGCGTATGTAGAGGCACGCTACCCTCGATGAATTTCTCGCGGCGGCTCATTTCGGCGCCGTTCAGACGGCCGCTCACTTCGACACGAATACCTTTCGCACCGGCGTTCATGGTTGATTGACAAGCCATTTTTACGGCGCGGCGGAAGTTCATGCGCTTGCCGAGCTGGAAGCCGATGTTTTCGGCGACGAGCTTGGCGGAAAGTTCGGGTTTTCTGACTTCTTCGACGTTGAGGCGGATTGGGCCTTTGACGAATTTTTCAAGTTCTTTTTTCAGCTCATTAATACCAGCGCCTTGTTTGCCGATAACAGCACCAGCCTTGGCGGTTAGGATGGTAACCGTGGTGAGGTTGGCACTGCGCTCAATATCAATGCGCGCGATGGTGGGGCGGCTGCTATAACGTTTCTCGATCGTCTCGCGGATTTTGGTGTCCTCGATCAGCCAATTACGAAAGTCAGCTTTGCGGGTGAACCACTTGGATGACCAATCTTTGGTGATCTGTAGACGATAAGAAACTGGGTTTACTTTCTGTCCCATTATTTCTCCTCCTCTTTGGCTGGTTGATCCGCAGCTTTAGTCTCGGCGGCAGCCTTGGCAGTTTTCTTAACTTTTTCTTCTCCAGCGACTTCGACAAAGATGTTGCTAGAGATTTTCTCGTAAGGTAAAGCACGACCGCGTGACGCTGGCACATAGCGACGCATACGGGTACCGGCGGTAACACTGATGCGAGCGATGCGGATGGTCTTAGGGTCGACGCTGACGCCGCTATTGTTCATGAGGTTGGCGGCAGCGGATTCGATAGCTTTGCGGACGGCGCGAGCGGCGCGGCGCGGGGTGTTCTCGAGGATCACCACAGCGTCAGCGACGTAACGATCGCGCACAAGATCGGCAACGATGCGGGTCTTGCGTGGTTGGTTGTCGATGCCTTTGATAGCGGCGTGGGCAAAAATTGTATTACTCATTATTTACCTCCCTTGGCTGCTTCAGCGGCTTTTTTGCCACCATGGCGCTTAAACTTGCGCGTCGGGGCGAACTCTCCGAGTTTGTGTCCGACCATGTTCTCGCTGATGAAGACTGGGACGTGGACCTTACCGTTGTGGACGGCGATGGTGCGGCCGACCATCTCAGGGGAGATGGTGGACTGGCGCGCCCAAGTCTTGATCACGGTGCGATCATCCGCGGAGAGGGCGGCGATCTTTTTCGCGAGCTTATAGTCTACGAATGGACCTTTTTTCAGACTTCGAGACATTATTTCCTCTTTCCTTCGTGGCGACTGCGCACGATCATTTTATTAGTTTTCTTGTTACGACGAGTACGGTAACCCAGCGTGAGCTGACCCCATGGGGTGCGCGGAGCTTTACCAGTACCGTGGCGACCACCGTCACCACCACCGTGTGGGTGGTCGGTAGCGTTCATTACCACACCGCGGACGGTTGGGCGAATGCCTTTGCGACGACGACGACCAGCGGCACCGATTTTGATGTTCTGGTGTTGTTCGTTGCTGACGGTGCCGATTGAGGCTTCGCAAGTGACTAGAACTTTGCGCATTTCGCCGGATGGCATTTTCAGTGTAGCGTAGCCGTCTTCTTTTGCCATGAGCTGAACTTTGGTGCCAGCTGAGCGAGCAATTTGCGCGCCGCGACCCGGGGTGAGCTCGATCGCATAAAGGAAAGTGCCGACTGGGATATTTTCGATTGGCATGCGATTGGAAGTTTCGATCGCAATGTCTTTGCCGGTTTCGAAAGTCTGACCTTTTCGCATATTATTGTCAGCGATCACATAATAATATATATTGTTCTGATCTTTGACGCGAGCAATACGAGCACTACGGTTAGGATCGTACTCAATCTCCATGATAGTGAATTTACTATCAGTTGGCAGCTTGTAGGTCAAGACGCGATAATGGCGTTTGACGCCGCCGCCACGATGGCGTACGGTGATACGGCCAGCGTTGTTGCGACCAGCGCGCTGCTTTTTGCGCGCGAGCAAAGATTTCATCGGTTTCCGGGTGGTAATTTGATCGAAATCTTGTGTGGTCTTCTGGCGTTGGGCCGGAGTGGTTGGGCGATAAGTTTTAATACTCATTACTTATCCTCCTCTTTCTTGTCTGCTTTTGCCGCTTCTTCGACCTTTTCTGCTTTTTTCACGGCTTTCTTTTCTTCTTTTTTGGCAGCTTTTTCAGCTTTCTTGTCAGCCTTGTCGGCTTTTTTGTCAGCCTTGTCGGCTTTTTTGTCAGCCTTGTCGGCTTTTTTATCGTCTTTGGCTTCTTCCTTCACATCTTCAAAGACCGGGATTTTGTCACCTTCTTTGACCGTAATATAGGCAACTTTCTTGTCTTGGCGATTGGTAATCCCAGGATAAGCGTGTTTACCGCGGCTAAAGCGAGTTGGTTTGCCCTTGCGGATGCAAGTTTTGACGTCAAGTACCGTAACATTGAAGCCAGCCGAAATTTGTTTGGCGATTTCTTGTTTGCTGGCCTTTAGTGGCACGAAGAAGATATAAACGTTCTTGGTGCTGGCGTTGTAGGCTTTTTCGGTCGCGCGAGGAATATATTGAATACTGCGCATTATGCTTCCTCCTTTCCAAGCAACCAAGCTTCGATGATTGGCAGCGATTTCTCAGTGATGATGATTTTATCAGCGTTAAGTAGATCAAAAACGTTGAGATAAGTCGGACGTACTGCCTTGAGGTTTTCAAGGTTATTGGTGGCGCGGTTGACGAGTTCGTCTTTTTCAGAAACTACGAGCAAAACGCGTTCATCATCTTTAATCTTGTTGTCTTTTAGCATTTTGACAGTTTCTTTGGTTTTGCCATCTGGGCAAGCAAAAGTCGCAATCGTGATGATAGCGCCGTCGGCATTTTTTAGGCTAAGAGCTTGGCGAATAGCTTGGCGCTTAGCGTTTTTGCTGATTTTCTTGGTGAAGTTTTCTTCACCGGTGCGACCAAAGGCCACACCACCATGGCGCCAGATTGGGTTGCGAGTCGAACCAAAGCGTGCGCGACCAGTCCCCTTCTGCTTCCAGGGTTTCTTTCCGCCACCGCGGACTTCACCACGCTTCAGAGTTTTCGCATGGGAGCTGCGGGAGTTGGCGAGATAAGCGTCATAAGCGGTCTTTAAGAGCTCGTGATTCTGAACGTCAAGACCAAAGATTTCTTTGTTTAGTTCAGCCATATTACTCCTTTCCCTCGACCGTTACGATGCCTTTTTTCGGGCCAGGAACGGCGCCTTTGAGGCCGATGAGATTATTCTCGGGATCCAAAAAAGCAACTACCAGATTCTTGACAGTTACTTGATCGTGGCCCATGCGGCCGGGCATCTTCTTGCCTTTGAAAACTTTTTGTGGGTACATTGAACCGATGGATCCAACGCGGCGGATATTGCCTTTGAAACCGTGAGTGTTGCGGGATTCGTTAAAATTCCAGCGTTTGACGGTGCCGGCAAAACCTTTGCCTTTGGAGACTCCAGTAACTTGTACTTTGTCGCCGATTTTGAAACTCTCGACGCTGAGTTTGTCGCCAATTTTGAGCTCTGGAGTTTCCTCAACGCGAAACTCTCGGAGGACTTTTGGAGTAATTCCGGCGGCTTTGACGTGGCCGGAAACCGACTTGCTCAGATTCTTACCCTGACCGTACCCCAGTTGCACAGCGTTATAACCATCGTGCTCGACGGTTTTAATCTGAGTGACTGTGGAGGGGTCGGCTTGCAAAATCGTCACAGGAGTAACGATACCATCTTCGCCGATGATCTGGGTCATACCAATTTTGGTGCCGATGATGACTTGCATCCTATTCCTTTCCCTTATAGACACCACGAAATCTAGACTGGAAACAGTTCCAATTTCGCTGCCACGAGGTGGCTACAAAGCAGGCTGATCCCCATGTCTAGTTCGCATGTCCGTTAATATTAGACTATACAAAAGCCATTTTAGCACAGTTTCGGCGGATTTTCAAGAGGTTTTTCGATAAATTTTGGGAGATTTTGTGGAAAAACCTAGAAATTATGATAGAACTTGGATCGCTCTTTCAAAAGGTGGCCCAATGTTGTTTTATATGATGAAGTGTGTTATATTCGTTGATGTGAAACCGTAGAATAGTTTATAAAGTGTTGAAGGAGGCTTTAAAAACCGGTTTTAGAATTTTAATAATTGATAGTAAAGGGGGTGACTTTTTGGATGATCAGAAGCCAGGAATACTGAGCGAAGATTTGCGCGAAAATCGGTGGGGAAAGATTTTTGCTAGTCGACAGAAGCAATATCGTTATCTTCGACCACTTTTCTATGACCCAGAGAATACACCGGTTTATTTGGTTTGCCAGGATGAGCAGCAGAAGCAGGTTGTAGTGATGATGTGGCCGCACGAAAAGCATGAGTTAGTAGTCGTGGAAGCGAGATCCAGAAGTATGGATCGACTTTTTTCAAAGTTAGAGCGGGCTGAACGGCGACTGAATGATGATTATGTCTATTGCAATGCGACGTTTTCTAGTAGGGGGTCGGAATATTGCTGGAATAATCGAAGCATTGCGAAATCAAAATTTCTTAATTATGATCAGGTGTGCTTTTTTCCGTGTTTGCGGGAGAAAATGATGCTGGAAGGTTCCAGTGATCAGGAATTTGTAGATATTGGAGATGGAGATTATGATTGGCAAGAAGTGCCGTTCGAAGAGCTTTCGTATAATGTTTATGTGCTTGATTACGGCGATTTCGATGTTTGTCGGGCTATGCCGTTGTCGAATATTTTGGCAGATGGGCAGCGTGTATCGTTAAAAACGGCTGCCTGGCTGGCGCGAGATTTTTTGACGATCATGCGTACTCTGTGGGAAATGGGACTACTGATAAATTTAAGGCCCGATATGCTAGAGCTGGATCTAAAGACTGGACAGCTCAGATTGATGACGCTTGGTGTCTTGCTTTGCTACGGTAATTCAGAAGATACGAGTTTTTCGGGTTCACGTTATGTTTCTCCGGATAGCATAAGAGAGCGTTTTCGAGCTAGTACAATTTTGCAACAAAAATTAGTTTATCACGCTTTTGACTGTGTAGCCGTGTTACTTGGCGCTTTGCGCTTTGGGTTGTTGGCCGATTATGGCTATTTTTATGAAATGACGGAACGCGAAAAACCGTTTGTGGAGTTTATCTCGCAACGTCAATGGGATCATATGCGTTGGTTTGAAGAGTACCTGAAGGAGATTTGTCGTTTGAGTTATGAAGCGTGGGGAGAAATCCCGAAGCGTGAGTTGGAACTGTTGGAACGAGATATTCAGTTGTAGGTAAATAGGAGGAGAAGAAAATGACAGAATTAAATCGAGGATTTGAACAGGAACTGAAGACCTTTTTGGAACTTGCTGGAATAAGTGATCCGGAAATGATGAGTGAGATAGTTGCAGCGTTGGCGGAGAGTGCCGGCGTTGAGACGGAAGCAGATTTGCTGATGCTGAAGGAGGGCGATCTGGTGGAGATTGGTTTGAAGCCGGTCAAAGCGCGGAGAGTTCTGAAGGTGATTGCGGATAAGTTTGCGAAAAATGAAGCGGCTGACCAGGAGGTTGCTGATGCGTCGGAGATGGAAGTGATGCCGCAGCCGCAAGTCTCATATCTCAGAGATGTGCCGGAAAATGATGCGTCTTGGTTGGAAGTTTTGCGGACGGCGAATGCACTGAAAGTGTCGGAGAATACCTATATTGCGACGGTGCATGCAGCGTTGGCGGCCAAATTGAATGTGTTTGAGGCGCCGGCGAAGTTGGTAACTGAGATGGAAAAGTTTGCGATTGAGAACGATGAGATCTTATCGGATCGGTTCTATCAGGTGAGCAATAGCTTGACCCAGTCGAAATATGGTGAGATCTTTGCGGCAATGCCGGGCGTGGACGGAAAGTTCGTGACGAAGGCGCGGCGCAAGGAGACCATGAAGCGGCTGGAGCAGTATTTCTGGCCGGTACTTGCGAAGAGCAAGGATGTTTTGGCGCTGTGGTGGCAGACGTGGGAGAAAATGAATAATACCAGTGTGATTTTGAGGGATTTCATGCAGTACAAAGCGAACGGTGGAACTTCGAATCCACGGGTGCCAGATACCGGGATGATCCATGAAGCAGCGACCGAGCTGAGACTGAGTATTAATCGGGCGTTGGCCGGTGCTGGTCCAGTGGTAGTGACGGCGATGTCGTACGACTATTCTCGGATCAAGATGGCACTGGCCGATCCGAATTTGCCACGTGAGGTTGGCTTACTGAATCACGATCAGTTGTATGCGAAGTTGGGCTTGCAGATTGGGCCGGGGGCGATTAGCAACGAGCGCAACTTGGTGAAGTACGTTCTCAACATGGTGATGGCGGACGAGGTGCCGGCCGAACATGAGATGGACTATTTCCAGGAGTTGTATTTTTTGGCCGAGCGAGTGAACTGGGACACGTTGCTGCCGCAGACGAAGCTCGCACCGATGTGTGTGACGAATGCAATAGGCGAGCAGGTTGAGCTGGTGCCGGATGAAGTCGAGTAAAGGCCTTTACTATCTGAGTGGGAGATGCCAAAAAGCATCTCCCAGAAATTAGTTAAATGTCGAGTTTAGCTGAGATTAGTTCTTTAAAAAGTAACTCGCAAAAATGTGATGTTTGGAGGTTTGAAATGGAGATAAAGAAGATTTTTGTGGTCGATGATGGAGAGTCAAAACGAGAGGATTTGATGAGCTGTCTGAAGCATCTTTTCCCAGAAGCGGAAATCCGGGGCTTCGTTTGTTCGGGAGAGTTTTATGAGGCAGTGGCTTCGAAGGAAGTTCTGGATGATATTATGGAGCATCCGAAAGAATGGCTGATGGTGGTGGATATGCAGATGCCGCATGGGCGGTTTAGGCAGATTGATCGGCAGGCTGGGTACAAGCTTTTGCATAAATTGCAGCAGCTTGGGCTTACTTGCCCAGCGGTTATTGCGTCGTCGGATGCGATTGACAATGCTCCGGCGCGTGAGGCTTATGAGTCATATCTGGGCTCAATTCAGTATAGCTATTATGTTGATTCGACACCGTATTTTCGCGAGGTATTGTGCTTGACTGAAACTGCGTTGGATTAGGCGAGTTTTCAGTTGGGCTGAAAGTGGAGAAACCGTTGGCAGAGAGCTGGCGGTTTTTGCTTGACTTTTTTCGTCATGTGTGCTATAATGGAAGAAGAGGGGTGTGCAATTTTGCTCCTTAACAAATTTTGGAAAGGAGAGAAGATATGATGAAAGAGATCTTCTTAAGCGATGTGGAATTTGGAGTAAAGGGGGAGAAGAACATGAGTGGATGCATGAATGAGCCGGTTGCGCCGGGATGGGCGATGGAGGCTTCTGATGGAGCGACGCTAAAAATGTCGAGTTTAGCGCCGAAAACATCTAAGGTGGACGGAATTTTGGAGGGGCCGGAGACTAATTTGAAGGATGAGACACCGGGTTCTAGTGAAACGTCCGAGTACGAGGTGGTCAAGGAGGCCATGGAAAACGTTGAGCTATATTTTCAGGAGTATGTCGATAGCTCGATGTTCAATTCAATGCTGACGTTGCTGGCCGGTGTAGTTGAGGATATGGGGCCGATGTTTGATAAAGCTGAACAGGCACAGGCCGAAGACTCAAATTGCGGCGAAACGGCCGTGACGGCGGTGCAGGTTTTGCGTGGGCAGCTTGTGGGAGATTTAGCCAGGGCGCAAACAACGGCGGAATTGAAGCAGATTGTCGGTGACCGGCTGGAAGATTTAGATAAGCTGGAGAAGTTCTTTAAAGATTATCTCTAGAATATCTGCGAGTTTGTGGGCTCGATATAGCTTCTGGATTTATCAGTTTTGATTCTTGAAGGGTGATCTGAGCTTTTGCTCAGGTTGTACAGATATTTTGACCCTCCTTTCCGATTAAGGCCGCTGATTGGCGGTCTTTTTCGTGGGTTAATCCCCTGCTGGGAGGTTTGAGAGGTTGGGTTTGTGTGTTGATGCGAAAGTTTCGCTTTGTGAAGGTCGGTTTAGTTGACTTTTGTGAGGATGTGTGCTATAATGAGAAGATAGGGTGGCGAATCTTAAGAAATTGATGATTATTCCGTGCAAAAAAGCGGTTTTTACTGTAAGCGAGACTGGTTATGCGTTTGAAAACAAGATTTGGCCACTACGCTAAAAATAAGGGGGTGAAAAGATGCAGAAACGTAAAATTTTGCTCGGGTTGCTTTTGGCGATCGCGGGCGGAGCGCTAGTAATTCGAGTGCTTGATGCGGGTTTAGGCCATTTGCTGGATGAGGACATGTCGGGTGATTGGCTAGACGAGGATTTTGCGGATGAGGATGACGGGCTTGAGGATAAGCCGTTTGAAGACAGAATTTCAGAAGGAGAATAGAAAAGGGGGCAAATTATGAAATTTGAGAAGTTTCTGAAGGTAGTTGTAGTTGGTGAGCTGATTGGTGTTGGATGCATGATCGTACGGGATTTGGTAGCTACTACCAAATCATCACCGGATGCCGGTGATGATTATGAGGACAGTTACGAGGCCAGCTATGAGGCTGGTTTCGAGGCGGCTACGAAGCAGAATGAAGATGAAGAGTCGGCGAGCGCTTTTGAGATGACGACGGTTGTACAACAGGAGATGGTGCAGACTGCGCTTGATTTAGCAAGCAATACAGTGGCAAGGTTGGTCGAGGTGTTGCAGAGTGAGAATCGGGCTGTGATCGATTTACTCAGGGAGAGCAATCGGGATTTGATGGATTTGCATGCTGATATACTGAAGGAATTGTCATGTGGTATTGGCTGCCGATGTGGTGGGAACTGCGGTGAGCATGACGATTGTGATGGTTGTTCTGGCTGTGGGAACTGTGACGGTTGTGGTCAGGGCGATTGCAGCGAGTGTGACAAGTGCGACAAGTGTGAGGAATGCAGTAACGGCGAGAATGATGAAGCCGGAGACTGCACCAACTGCGCAGGCGAAAGCAACGATCGCGCCAAAAGTAGCGTTGAGGCAACTGATTCTGTTGGTGAATATCTGGATGAATAGGAGGGTGAGGAAGCACAAAAAGCAGCTTCGAAAGAAAAGAAGACTGCAGATGTGGAAACCATGTTGCGCACGGCTGCGACAAGAGAGATGTAGGATGATGCGCATACCGTAGAGTTTTGTAAGCAGAGCGGTGTTGTGATCTCGGCAGAGGCGGAAGACCGCGGAAATGCATATAATGAAGCAGGTCGTCTTGGCTCGGCATCGGAATAATCATCAGTGGAACTGCTGGCTCGAAAGGGCCGGCAGTTTTTCGTGAGCTTTGTTTGGTTTTTATGCCGGTTTTGGAATCGGCGATTTTTAAATTCCGGGGGAGAACATTTTGAGGCGTTTGCGATGTTCCTTGTATTTGGGGTCGTGGCTGGCGACTTCTTGCCAAAAAGCGCTGGAATGGTCCATATGGTTGAGATGGGCGAGTTCGTGGATGATGACGTAGTCGCGGAGAATTTCGGGGACTTGCATGAGGCCGATGTTGAGCGAAATTGTGCCGTTCGAAGAGCAACTTCCCCACCGTGTGGCGGCGTGCGAGAGGCGGCATTTTTCGTAGGAGTAGCCGTAGAGTTTGGCGAAATATTCCAATCGATAAGGCAAGTATTTCTTCGCATCTTTCATCAAGAGTTTCTTTTTGGCGTCTCGGGCGCGCTGCGTAGCGGGGTCGCTCAGGGGGATTTGTTCGCGGATGAGATCGCGGTTAATGTTGAGAAAACGTTTGACGAGAAAATCGCTGGTATGCTGTGGCACGGACATTTGCAGCCTTCCAGAGGGTGCCACAGAAAATCGCACGTTCTTCGATAAAGGATTTTTACGCACGATAATTTCACCAAATTCTTGGTCTTTCAAAAGCACAATATAATATAAAACCTTAAAACTTTAATGGCTCTTAGGGTTGAGTACTGATTAGAGCTGGGTTAAGACTTGTTTGAGCTGAGTATGATAGGTGTGTTTGCCAGAAAGCACGATTGGGGCTTCGGAATCCGATGGAGCTTCGAGCGATTTAACGCCGGCGTCATAGATCGCTTTGGCTTTTTCGACAGATTTCAGGCGATTCTTCAAGCGAGCACGAACAGTATTGACGTCGGTTTGGATCCAGATCAAGGTGGGCGAATAGCCGGCCGCGCGCAGGACTTCGGTCAATTCGCGACGTTCGCGCTCGGTGCCGATGCCGCCTTCGATGACGAGAGTGGAGCCGGTTTTGGCGATTTGCTCGACCAAGATTAAGATAAATTGGCGAGACAAGTTGTGTTCTTGCTTCAGGGTGTCCAAATCGTAGAACGTAGCGTTGAACTGATCTGCAAACTGTTTTCCGAAAGTGGTCTTGCCACTGCAGGGCGCGCCAAAAACTAAAATTGCGCGTTGGCCGCTGCTAGGTGAGTGTGATTTATTACCTTCCATATACCTCCATTATAGCACAATTTCCTTCTTTAGATTCATTGTAGCACACTTTGAACTGTTTGACACTAAAATTTGCGACGGATAGTAGAAAAACCAGGCGAAAAAGTTGGCGGGGCGGTAAAAACTAAGCGGTAGTGCGCCAGTGAGCGAGAAAAATGAGAGTCCAGTGCAGAGATCGCAACAGAGAAAAAGTAGGAAGCCGAAGAAAGCAGCGTGGGCGGGAAGGTTGTTGGGCATAGATTGTTGCCACTTTTGGGCGAGGTAAAGGTTAGCGAGCAGCATGATGAGATAAAAGCCAGCGATGGTAGGGGTCGTGTAGTCTGGCGCGCAAAAGGCAACAAGCGTAGTGACGGCGAGGGCGATAAAAATAAAAAGTAGTAAGGGTTGATGTTTTTTGGTTGGAGGACTGAGGCGGATGAAGTGAATAATCTGGGCAGTGAAGAAAACTAGTAAACCATAGGGCGAAGTGTTGCTGACAGCGAGAAAAATGTCGGCGACAAAAGTCATGAAGAGAGCGAGCTGGAGGAGATGGTCCTTCGGTGAACGGTAGAGCGCGTAGACGATGCAAAGGAAGATACCGCTGAGTTTGACTAGAGTGAGGATAAGATAGTCAGGGGCGATGAGACCAAGGATAAAGATGGTTGAGAAAATTATCAGCCAAAGAGCGAGCCAAAGACGCATGAGCGGAGGCTGGAAAAAATGTTTGAGACTGGGTTTCATGCTAAAATTATAACATGGAGTATCATCCAGAAACAACGGTGGGTCCGACAAACAAACGGTCAGTGAAGGGGCTTTTGAAACGGCGACGAGTTTGGCTTTTGGTCGGTTCAGGTTTGCTTTTAGCGTTGCTGGCTGGGGTGGGATATATTATATATGATGCGGCAGAAATGCGACGGCTTGACGTGGAGTCGGTTGGGTTGGTGGAGGAGTTGAAAGTTGGCTACGGGGAGGAGGTGCGAATCTCAGACTTTTTGGCGAGATTGGATAGTGAGCTAGTAGATAACACAGTAGTGAAGACGGATGAGCTGGGTGAACAGCAAGTGGGGTTTGAGTATATTAATGTTCGGGGGCGGAAGCGGTCGTATAATTTTACGGTGAAAGTGGTGGATAAGGTGGCGCCAGTGATTTATGGTTTGCCGAGTTATACGGTGGAGAAAGGCTATGATGGTAATTTGACGGATTTAATGTTGAGTGGGGACGATTTGGATGATGAACCGGTGCGAGAAATTGCGGGTGAGTATGATCTGGGAAAAGTTGGGACGTATGATCTTGAGTATGTGATTCGGGATGCGGGCGGTAATGAAACGCGTCAAGCATTTCAGCTAAAAGTGGTGGAGCCGGTGAAGTCAGGGGGAGGTGCGTCGACCGTGGCGACGCGACCGAAGCAGGATTTTGCGCAGGTGCAGGCTGATTATAAAAACGAGCGGACGAAAGTCGGGATTGATGTTTCGAGCTGGCAAGGTGAGATTGATTGGGCGAAGGTGAAGAAAGCGGGGGCGGAGTTTGCTTTCATTCGGTTAGGTTATCAAGTGGGCTACGGCGGGGAGTATGTAGTAGATAAGTTTTTTGAACGCAATATTCAGGAGGCGCTTAAAGCTGGATTGCCGGTGGGTGTGTATTTTTATTCTTATGCTAATAACATTGAGGAGGCGAAAAAGCAGGCGGCGTGGGTAGCGGAGCAGATTCGGGGCTATGAGATTGAACTGGGCGTGGCGTTTGACTGGGAGGACTGGAAGAATTTTAACCAGGCAGGGATGAGTTTTCGGACGGTTAATCGGGTGGCACAGGAGTTCTTGGCGGAGTTAGCGAAGGAGGGCTATAAGGGTTGGCTCTATGGGAGCAAAAATTATTTGGAGAAGATTTGGCAACCGAGAAAGACGTCGGTGTGGCTGGCACAATATCATGACAAGGTGACATATGTGGGCGAATATGGGATTTGGCAGCTGTGTGATACGGGGAGGATTGAGGGGATACAGGGAGATGTTGATATTGATGTTTGGTATTTCTGATTCTGCTTGACGAAGTAATATCGTAATGAGGCCTGTATGTTAGACTTGGTTGTTTGTAATTTGGTTTTTCGATTCTGATTTTGCGAAGGAGGCGCGTCGCCATATCCCGTCGTTACGGGTATGGCGCGCTCTTCCTCCTCGTAAGTCCGGATCCTCCTTCGTCAAAACATAAATCGAAAAACCAGAGGCAACAGTCAAAGTTTTGTTGTAGACTTCGTTGCAGTATTCTCTTCGTCAAGCAGAAGCAGAAAAAGTAGACGTCAAACATATCCGTTATCTCCTATATATCTAACTCGTGGCGGGAATCTAGATATGGTGTCTGGCTCGATTAGAGGAGCTGGTTATAGTGGGTTGCATTGGTCTGGTGCGGCTTATGCGTCGGTCTATAATGCTTATAATCTCTTTTTCTATATTCCCGATCTTCAGGCTTCGGCAAATTTTGCGCGGTTTTATGGCTTTATGGTCAGGAAAACTTAGGGCTTGGACCGTCAAGCCAGCCCAGCGAGGGCTGTGGCTGCTCGATGGGTAGATATGGGCAGAGTTGACCGTAAAATAATATGCATGAAGTTCAGGTTGGTTTGCTGTGTTGGACCAGTAGCTACTACTATAACTTGCGTCCCTGAAGACGCGCCATTTTATGTAAAAGACTAACGATTATTACAAAAACTCCGCGCGGTTATCACGAGCGGTCGTTAAACTCGAATGGTGGCTGGAATAAAACTTCGGCTTTGTCGTTTATCAATACCCCGCAACTCGCCTTTGCGGACGAAATTCGTAGCGCGGTCTTGATTATTCACGGCGACAAGGCGCACTCTTGCTATTTTAGTAAAGATGCCTACGCGAAACTACAAGGTGATAATAAGGAACTGATGTTGATTCCGGGCGCGGTGCACACGGATTTGTATGATCGTAAAGACATTATTCCGTTTGAAAAGATTGTGGAATTTTATCGCGGAAATCTGCAGTAAAAATCTAAATCAGCTTTTAACCATTAGGATATATCTTTTCTTGGACGAAAGTTTTTGAAGCCTGAATTTGAGGTGCGAATTTGGGGCTCGAATTTGGGGCTCGAATTTGGGGCTCGAATTTGAGGCATTAACAAAAAATTTGTCCAATCAACAGGAGTCGAATGGGCAAATTGACAAATCATCTTGTACGTGGCAGGGCGCAGTCCGGCAGGCTTTAACAGAGTTTCTAGAGGAAAACAGCTAAATGTTAAGTCGAGCTGGTCAGAGTTCTGCACTTCGTTTTTATCAAGTTCGCGCCCGATTAAGGCTTCGCATTCGCTAGTAGCGAGTATAATTGTCATTCTGTGGTCTATTGTGTAAATACATAAGATAGAGCACAAATAATATCGTTTAAATGTGGTATAATAAGGAAGTTTATACTTATATCATTGAATAAAGCATCTCGGTGCATAGTAGCTTTTTCTAGCGAACAGTTGCCGTATTTAAGCGGCACCGCTAGCAAGACGGCAATAGCCGAGTTGTTATATAGGTATAGACACCCTCGCGGTGTCGCTTTTATTTGGCATCGTTTTTAATAATTAAAGAGATGCTAAAATGGAAATAGATTTTATCTACATTCTTTCCCAAATCTTTACAATCTTAATGTATGTCCTGATGGCTTGGACTTACTTTCTAAAAGATAAGCGCAAAATCGTCATCGTCAGCGCTTTCTCGCTAGTCGCTAATATAATTGCTTATGTTCTGCTTGGGGCTTGGACGGGGCTAGCAATGTGCGTAGTGGCGATGTTTCGTAATTTGTATATTCTTTGGGAAGAAAAGAAGAATGGCAAACGCGAAACCAACGAGAAGCGCGATTATATTTTTCTCGCTATCGTCTATCTCGGTATCATTCTTGCTACCATTCCTACTTACGAAGGGTTCCTAAGCCTGCTCTCGGTTTTCGCAACATCCATCTATACTTATTCCATTTGGCAGAAAAGCACGAAGGTTTATAAGTTTTGCGGCATTCCAGTCGGGATTTTATGGATCGC